>CAUJJC010000148.1 GCA_963204975.1 Verrucomicrobiota bacterium
CTCGATCTCGACCTCGATCCGAAGCTCGCGTGGGCCTTGCGCAATCGCGCCGTCTTCCCCGTGGACATCAATCGCGCCTCACAGGAGCTGCTCTGGCGCATCCCCGGCCTCGGCACCGTGAATGTCGCGCGCATCCTCGCCGCGCGACGCTGGTCACGTCTCACCCTCGCCGATCTCCAACGCATGCGCGTGAACCTCAAAAAAGTCATGCCCTTCATCATCGCCGCCGATCACCGCCCGCGCCTCGCCCTGCTCGAAAGCACCAATCTCCGCCAACACTTCCTCCCCGGCCCGAGACAGCTCGAACTCAACTTCAACGCTCCGCCTCAAACCACGCCGAACGATGCTGCGATGGCACTGAACGGGCAAATCTGAAACCGACCATGATCGAAGCCTTTCTCTTCATCCTTGCTATCGCTTTTCCGGCGCTCTCATACCGCTGGCTTCGCCGTCAGCGCCATCCTTGGCGGGCATTTCTGCTCTCCGCAGCCGCAATCGCAGGTTTAGTTGGATATGCGAGTTCGCTTCTATCTTTTGGACACGGTGGGAGCTTGGGCTGGCTGCCAGGATTCGTTTTGGCGTCGGTTTATGGCTTCGTGATCTTGGTGATTTGGGCGAGCAACGGCGGGAAGTGGTCATAGGACGGCCAGAGTCGCTCCATCACCTCGCCCTGCTCGAAAGCACCAATCTCCGCCAACACTTCCTCCCCTGGACCCCGCCAACTCGAACTTAACTTCAACGCTCCGCCACCGACTGCACAAGCTGATGCCGCGATGGCAGTCAGCGGACAGATTTGACACATGCAAACCATCATCATGAACCGTGATCTCTCACAGATTCAGGGAGGCCAGCAGATTATCTTCAGAATTCAATCTGTGGGCCTCCCTGAATCTGTGGGAGGTCATTCTGGATTCCGAGGAGCAAGCCATGCGAGGCATGAAATCCTCTGCGTGAACCACTCAAGACGTCCCGCATGACCCACACCGCCCAAATCCAGCCCACCTTCGAAGCCTGGCGCTCCAAAGCCCGCGAGCTGCTGCGGCAAGGCGTAGCACCGGAAAACGTCGATTGGGTGGACGCCTCGCAAACCGCCAGTTTGCTCGCCGAAGAGCCGACGGACTATCAAACCGCTCCCAACGCCTCCGTGAAGGTCCCCGCCGACTTTTTGCGACTCGCGGCCAATGTTTGCGCCCACACCGACGAACGCCGTTTTGCCATCCTGTATCGCCTTTTGCATCGTTTGACGCTCGGCGGCGAAAAACACCTCCTCGGCATGCCTTCCGATCGCGACATGCATCAGTGCAACGCCTGGGCCAAGGCCGTCAGCCGCGACATCCACAAGATGCACGCCTTCGTGCGTTTCCGCCTGGTCGGCGTGAATGAGCAAAACGCCCGCGAGCAGTTCGTCGCGTGGTTTGAGCCCGAGTATCGCATCACCCGGCTCGCCGCGCCGTTTTTCGAAAAGCGCTTCGCCAGCATGGACTGGTCGATTTTGACCCCTGACGAGGGCGTGAGCTGGGACGGCGACAAACTCACCTTCATGCCCGGCATGAGCCGTCACGACGCCCCCGCCGCCGATGCGCACGACGATCTCTGGCGCACCTACTACCGCAGCATCTTCAATCCCGCGCGACTCAAGGTGCAAGCCATGCAATCCGAGATGCCGATGAAGTATTGGAAGAACCTCCCCGAGGCCGAAATCATCCACGACCTCATCGCCAGCAGCGAAACCCGCGTCCGCACCATGATCGCCACCCCCGAGCGTCCCGTGAAGCCCGCGCCGGATAACGCGTATCTTCGCTCGCTGCGTGAGCGGTCTGGAAACAAGGATCCTTGAGGCCAGCCCATGCACAGTGTTTGACATTTTCTTCGGCCAAGGCATGACGCATTCGATTTCATGACACGTCTCCTTTGCTTTCTCCTCCTTGCCTCCGTTGTCTCCGCCGCCGACCTCGTTTTGAAGCCCGGAAAACTCGCCGCGGTGCTTGAACAAGCCCGCAAGGCTCCCAAACCGGTGCGCATCGTCGTGGAGAATGGCATTCATCCGATCACGGAAACCATCACACTCGGCAAAGACGACTCGCAGGTGACATGGAGGGGCAAGAACGCCGTCTTCATGGCTGGCAAGCCGATCACGGGCTGGGTCAAAGAGGGTGCGATGTGGAAAGCCGCGCTGCCGGACAAGGCGTGGAAGTTTGAGCAGCTCTGGATCAATGACCGCCGCGCCACGCTGGCCCGTTCGCCGAACAAGGGCTACCACCACATCACCGAGGCGGTCGGAGCGGGTGTGTTTCCGGATTTGAAGGAGAACATGAACTTCCATGCCTTCAGCATCGCCCAGCCGGAGTATGACGTGCTCAAAGCGATCCCGCAGCCCGAGCGCGACGACGTGTTGCTCACCGTGACGCATGCCTGGGCCGTGGGGCAGTGCCGTATCAAGGCGCTGAATGACGAAGCGCTCGCCGTGCAGATCAAAGGCCGGGCGCGGTATCCGTTTGTCGAGTTCGAGCCGGATCAGCGCTTCTGGATGGAGAACTATCGCGCCGCGCTGGATGCGCCGGGCGAGTGGTTTCTCGACAAGGCGAAGGGCGAGGTGCTTTACCTGCCGCTGCCGGATGAAGACATGACGAAGGCGGAGGTCATCGCGCCGGTGGTGACGAAGTTCATCGTCATGAAAGGCGCTCACGACGTGCGCTTTGAAGGCATCTCGTTTCAATACAGCCAGCATTTGTATCCCGCAGACGGTTTGCACGACGGTCAGGCAGCGACGACGAGCGATGGCTGCATCGAGATCGAGGACTCGCGCGGCATTCACTTCGAAAACTGCGAGATCGCGCATACCGGCCTGCACGCCATCTGGTTCAAAAACGGCTGCGCAGACTCCTCGGTGAAGCATTGCCACCTCCATGACCTTGGCGGCGGCGGCGTGTATGTCGGCGAGACGGGGCGTCCGGCGGATGATCGCGTGAATCATCACCTCGTCGTCGATGACTGCATCATCCAGCATGGTGGGCGGTTGCACCCGAGCGCTTGCGGCGTGGTCTTCACGCACACGCAGCATTGCGCGGTCACGCATTGCGACATCGGCGACTTTTATTACACCGGCATCAGCGCCGGATGGAACTGGGGTTATGGCGACACCGCATCGCGCGAGACGCTCGTCGAGAACAACCACATCCATCATCTCGGCTGGGCGTATTTGAGCGACATGGGCGGCTTTTACGGTCTCGGCACCTCGCCGGGCACCATCATTCGCGGCAATCACGTCCATCACATCGCCAGTCATCGCTACGGCGGTTGGGGTCTCTACAATGACGAAGGTGCCACGGACACGCTGATGGAGAACAACCTCGTGCACGACACTTGGAACGCGGGCTTTCATCAGCACTACGGTTACTTCAACACCGTGCGGAACAACATCTTCGCCTTTGGCAACTCCGCGCAGATCCAGGCCTCGCGAAACGAAGCGCGGCTGCGCTTCCGCTACCTGAACAACATCGTCGTGTGGGACCCTGCGTCGCCGCTGCTCGATGGCGGTGAGTGGAACTGGAAGTTCTTCGACAGGATCGACCGCGGCGATCCGAAGGACAGCCTCCTCTTCCGCAAAAACCTCTACTGGCCCACAGACGGCAAAATCCCCGCGAAACTCACCAAAAGCCACTTCACCTGGGATGAATGGCGCAAGATGGGCCGCGACCGCGAAAGCCAGTTTGCGGACCCGATGTTCGAAAACGTCGCGAAACGCGATTTCCGCCTCAAACCCGGCTCACCAGCCGAAAAGCTCGGTTTCGAGCCCTGGGACCTCACCTTGGCCGGCGTCCGCAAATCCGACGCCGCATGGCACACACTCGCTGCGAAAGGTCACGACTACCCAAACTGGCAAAGCGATGCCAAACCCTGGCCATCGCCGCCTTACAAAGTCGATCAAAGCTTCGAGCGTGCATCACTCGGCACGCTCGGCATTCGCAACGCCAAATACTCCACCGAAAACAAAGGCGAGAGCATCGGCGTGACGGATGAAGTGGGCTTTGCATCCAAACGCAGCCTCAAAGTGCAGGACGCCCCCGACTTGAAACACAGCTACGATCCCGTGCTCGACATCTACCCGAAGTGGGCCGAGTCCGGCACCTACCATGTCAGCTTCGACATCATGGCTCAGCCCGGTGCCGACTGGTTCTTCGAGGTGCGGAACAAAGGCGGCGAGTTCGCCGCTGGCCCGTATCTGCGCTGGCAAAAAGGCACGCTCGTCGCCAACAACACCGCCAGCCAGAAACTCGCCGACGTGAAATCCGGCGAATGGCTCCGCATCGATCTCACCGCCACCACCGGAGCCGCCAAGTATGACGTCACGCTCACCCGGCAAGACGGCACCAAGACCGAGTTCCAAGCCATCCCCTGCAAACCCACTTGGGACACCGCCACCTACCTCCTCTTCAGCGCCCTCGGCACGACGAAGACCGCGTTCTTCATTGATAATGTGAAGCTGGAAGCGGCACCGTAGCTTCGATTGGCAATCGAAGCTTCTCAGGCATCGCGCATCCGTCGATGACGCGCCTCCAGGGCACGTTCAAAGCTCACCAACTCACGCAGGAAGCCATTGTAGCGGCTATGGGCTTCATTGCCGTGTTCATGGCCCAGCAAGGCATACAATTCTCGATCCGCGTTCAGCGCATCGTCGTCGGAAAGGATCATTTCCATGCCGCAACGCCGCATTCGAGGGCTGGCGATTTTCACCAAACACGCCGCCACGCTGGCACGATGCTGCGCAAGGTCTTCAAGACCTTCTTGGATCAATTCATTGCTAGGCAGACCATCGAGTGTCATCACGCGAACATTCTAAACACCAGAGCTGGCGATTTCCAGCACCCGTTCACGAAGGGCGGCCGCATCGACCGCCGGATAACGAATCAATTGGCACTCCACCTCCGTGAAAAGCTCCAGCAAGCGCCCAGGCTTCACCCATTCATCTCGAATCATGCAGGCCACGTCATGGCGGTCTCGCGGATGATCGCGCTCCACCTTGGCGAGCGCCTGCCCATAGAAGTCGTAGTGATAGAAACTCAGCTTCCCATGCCGGGCGATGAACCGACTGCGATCCTGCCACCCGGGCAAGGCGGGCACAAACTGGTCTGGGATGCGAGTTCGATGTTGATGTCGAGGTCGTCCTTCAACCTCGGGAGGCACTCAAAGAAACCTTGCCGCTCAGGCTCAGCCTTCAAATCCACGTCAATCGTCATCTCCCGCCACCCCATCAGCACCGCCGAGACTCCGCCGGTGAAGTAGATGCGCCCTTCTGTGCTCACGGCCGTTCCAAGGCGTTGCATGAACAGTTCGATCCTGTCTTTCGTGGTGTGTGAGCGCATGCGTTCACGATGCACGGCTGGATGGCAAACCCAAGACTCAATCAGCGCCGACGATGGACCCACCCAGCGCACCCACTCCGCCCTCAAATACAACACCCCACGCCAAACTTACCTCACCCTATGCAACCCGCCCCATCAACAAGCCGCCTGAACATCACTTGCTTTTGTCCAACTTTGAGGGGGCACTACATGTGGATTTTGATTATTCACCCATGGCCTGAATTCAGGACAATGCTTAATCCGATGGCAAGGACTATCGACTGCGGATTTACGTCGGGCCGCTCAAAGTCAGCTTTTGTATCGGTTGGTTGAGAGGCTGAAGTAAGGTGTCACCTCGCTTCCTCAATGAACACGGCTTTGATGCGAAGTCGCTGCGCTAGCTCTCGTCCGTGATCGGGGCCGAGGACGAGTAAGGCGGTGTCGTAGGCATCGGCAACGACGGCGCGGGGTGCGAACACGGAGACGGAGACGAGCGAGTGAGTGATGGGTTTGCCGGTTCGTGGATTGATGATGTGGGAGACCTGTCGGCCCTCGTGCTCGATGTTCTTTCGATAGGTGCCGGCTGTTGTTACCGATTCGTTGTGCAAGGGCACGGTGGACATGGATTGACCGGGGCGCGCGTAGGGCGTTTGCACGCCGACGTTCCAGGTCTTGCCACGGGCAGTGATGGCTCCGCCCACATCCACGAGCACATGGTCGCATCTCATCGACTGGAGGAGATCGGCGATGGTATCCGATGCGTAGCCTTCGACGAGGGTGGAGAGATTGATGGTGAGCTGTGGATCACTCTTGCGCAGCATCGGCGGGTCGAGCTGGACGGTGAGCTTTTGCCAGCCGCAGTGCGCACGAGCTTTCGAGATCTCGTCATCAGTGGGTGGATGATCAGGCTTGCGAGGACCAAAGCCCCACAGATCAATCAAGGGAGCGATGGTCACGTCGAGTGCTCCATCGGTGTCGCGTGCGGCTTGCAGAGCGATGGTGACCACCTCGGCGATCTCACGAGGCACGGGCTGGAAGTCGATGCTGCGTGAACGATTCCATTGCGACACAGCGGAGTCTTCGCGCCAGTTGGAAAAGCATTGCTCCAGTTCATCGAGTCGGTGCTGCACCGCTTGATGAATAGCATGGGGATCGGGGGGCGAGCCTTCGAGGGTCACGCGGTAAAGGGTGCCCATGGTCTTGCCTTGGAGGATGGTTGGCTCTGGAGTGCAACTGCCGATGAGCAAGGCGAGCGCCGCGCTAATGATGCTGTTACGCACCATGCGTCCACCTCCAGAGCCCGATGGCGGCGATGCACGCGAGGGCTAGCCATTCACGTTTGCCCACCTGCTCATGATCACCCGCCGAGCGCAGCAGCTTAAACAACGCACCCGTGGGGCAGCCATACTTGCAGTAGGCCATGGGCAGGAAGAGCGAGGCGATCAGACCAGTGACGGCGATGATGAGGCTGGCGATGCCTGCCACGCGCCACACGTAGGCGTCGAAGGGTTCGAGGGCATTGAGATCAACATTGAGTCCCGTGGTGACAATCAAGACCACAGCGCCTAGCAGGATGAAGGGAAGTCTTTCCAGCCATCGAGGAGCGGTGAATTGAAGGGGGATGCGTTTCATTAGCAGTTGTTGCAGAGCGCCATGAGGACAGATGTGATGGCAATACAACTGTCGTCGCGTGAATACGGGTGCGAGCAAGGCGAACAAGCCAAGTAGCACCAATCCGGGGGCGTTGCGCCATGGGGTGCCGTGTTGAGCCCAGCCGGCGAAAAGGGCTTGCGAGAGCAGTTCACCAGCGATCAGTCCTACATAGATGACCAGCAGGAGATGATGGGCGTGACGCAGCCAGGCGATGCCTCGCCAGCGAGTGAAGGCCATCACGAGGGAGGAGATGAGCACGAGCACATGTCCGGTGTCCTGCCAGCGCCAGCGGATCGCTTTGAGAAAGCTGAGGGCAGGAGAGTGCTCGTCGATGAGCGATGCGGCGCGGCGCTTGAGGCCCTCGGCCATGCTCCAGCTGGTCTCGGTGGCACCAGAGACGCCTTCGATCTTCGCGGCATTGAAGTCGAGGTCCGCGAGCTGGTCGAGCGTCTTGCCGTTGAACAGCTTCAAGAAGTAGTCGTCGCCCGTGACGTAGGCGACGTAGCGTGCGGTGTCGTAGCTCTTGCGCAGACGGATGCCGCGCAGCGAGGTGCCGGTGGGATCGAGCAGCATCAGCGTGTCCGTGGGACCTTTGTAACCCACGAGCGTGTCCGTCACTGGTGCTGTGCGGGCTGCGATGGCGATCACGGTGCCTGTGCTGTCGAGCACCTCCAGGCTGTCAGCCAGCAGCTTCGAATCGCGCACGGAGCTTGCCGCGGGTTCCAGGCTCTTGATTTCTTCAAGGGTGATGGGCTCGGGGAAGCGAAGCGATGGTCCTTGGCGTCCGAGCTTGCGCAGAATGCCTTCGGCCATGGCGCTGCTGGTCAAGGTGGCTCCGGTCACACCGTCGATCTGCTTGGGTTTGAGCTGGCCCATCTGCAGCTCATGGAACTGCTTGAAGAACGGGCGGTGGGCGATGACTTCGGCGACGTGATCGGGCGTGTCAGAGCTGTGCAACACGCGCAGTCCGGTGACGATGCCACGCGGATTCATGACGATGAGCAGGTTGCTCGGACCTGAGTAGCCAATGATGC
>CAUJJC010000149.1 GCA_963204975.1 Verrucomicrobiota bacterium
GTCGCAAATAAAAGCCATCATCGCGGCGGGCATTCCTTTTGTCGGGCACATCGGCATGTTGCCCCAGAGTGTGGTGGAGGAAGGCGGCTACAAAAAGAAGGGCAAGACTGCCGAAGGCGCTGCCTTGTTGCTTGCCGACGCTATCGCTCTCGATGAAGCCGGTGCCTGTGCTTGTGTGCTGGAAAGCATGATGCCCGAGGTCGCGGCGACGATCACCGAACGGGTGAAGATGAGCACCATCGGCATCGGAGCTGGCAAGTGTTGCGATGGGAAGGTGCTCGTCACGCCCGATCTCATCGGCAGCTTCCCTTGGTTCCGTCCGCCCTTCGCGAAGGCGCGAGCCGATGTGGCGGCGGAGACTTTGCGGGCGGCCCGCGAGTATGTCATTGAGGTGCGCGGCGAGAGCTGAATTTTTGTGGTGAGTTATTCGCGTCGGCTTCGTTAATGCCGCGCCATGAGATTCTTCCCATTCGCTGTTCTATTCTGCCTCATCAGCGCAGCGTGCATTGCTGCCGAGGGCAAGAAACCCAACGTCATCTTCATCCTCACCGACGACCAGGGCTGGGGTGATGCGCACTTCGCCGGGCATCCGTATGTGAAGACGCCGAACCTCGACAAGCTCGTCGCGCAGGGCACATGGTTCCGCCAGTTCTATGTGGCAGCCACGGTTTGTTCGCCCAGCCGCACGGCCTTCATGACAGGGCATTCTCCGGCACGTCATCTTATCCACGGCCATCTCTCCGGCGACGCCGAGAACGCCGCGCGCTCCATGCCGAATTGGCTCGATCCGCAAGCCACCACGCTGCCCGGCTTGCTGAAGAAGGCGGGCTACGCGACTGCTCACATTGGCAAGTGGCATCTCGGCAACAGCGCCGAATCACCACCGCCCTCGGCGTATGGCATCGACTTCGCCCGCGTCGTCAATTCCAGCGGACCCGCGCTCGGCGGCGACGGCACCCAGAAAGGCTCGGACACGGCAGGCATACCCGAAAAACAGGATCCCTACTTCCGCGCGCATTCCACCGCGATGATCGTGGACGACACCATCAAGTTCATCCGCGAGCACAAGGGCCAGCCGTTTTATGCCAATGTGTGGACCCTGCTGCCGCACGCTCCGCTCAAGCCCACCCCGGAGCAGCTCAAGGAATACGAAGACCTCGCGCCCAAGCCCACCGATCCTGGCTTCGGCCCCTGGATGCAAAAGTATCTCGCCAACGCCCCCGATCTGAAGAGCCAGATGCAAGTCTTCTGCGCTTCGCTCACCGACCTCGATCATCAGCTTGGCCGTCTCTTCACCGCGCTCGACGAGATGGGCATCGCGGATAACACCATCATCTTCTACTCCAGCGACAACGGTGCCGAGGACTACCGAATCGGCAACGCCCGGAACGGCGGGGTCGGCAACACAGGCCCGCTGCGCGCGCGTAAACGCAGCATGTATGAAGGCGGCATCCGCACCTTCGGCCTCCTCCGCTGGCCGGGCAAAGTCGCCGCTGGTCGCGTCGATGAAACCACTGTGATGGGCGGCGTCGATTTCCTGCCCACCATCTGCAAGCTCGCAGGCGTTGAAGTTCCCGCGAACGTGAAGCCCGATGGCGAAGACGTGAGCGACATCTGGCTTGGCCAATCACGTCCGCGCGCCAAGGCGCTGAATTGGGAGTGGCTCTTCAACGTGCAAGGCCCCGACGAAGGCTACATGCCTCCCATGCTCGCCGTGCGCGATGGCGACTGGAAGCTCTTCGTCAGCCACAAAGGCAGCGACGCCCAGCTCTACAACATCCCCAAGGATTCCGGTGAAGAACACGACGTCGCCAGCGCGAATCCCGAGATCGTGAAGTCGCTCACCGAGAAGGCGCTCGCGTGGGTGAAGACCTTGCCGCCGAGTCCCGCCCGCGATGATGTGATCGCCACCGGAAGGCCTCAAGACAAAGGCCGAGCCTTTGCCAAAGGCAAGGCCGCTCCCAAGGGCAAAACTCCTGCTACCACTGATCGCCACGTCATCTTCAAACAGAAAGACCTCAACCACGATAGCAAGCTCACCCTCGAAGAATACCTGCACAAGTTCCCCGACCAGGCCGAAGGCAAGAAGCGCTTCCCCACCTTCGACAAGGACCACGACGGGGTGCTGACGGAGGAGGAGTTCGTGCGGGCGGGGAGATAGAAACACCGGACGCTGAGACCATGGTCTGGACCTTTCTAACGTCTCTCTACCGAAAGTATCGGCAGTATGTCGAGTGGCGTGACTGGAAGGCCCAGCAACCTTTCACCATCAGCATATCTCGCGGTTAAGTGCTGTATTCCGATGGGGATCTTCGGTTCTCATTTCCTTGTGAGATCGGAGAAAATCAAAACGACCGCGGCTTGGAGCTGGTAGTTTACCTGGAGCCAGTCAGTTCTGATGTGACGCCGCTGAAACTCCCTGACGCAACACTCGAGCTTATCTTCAGTCGCATTTGCACGGACTGGAAGTTGCAAGGAGGAAACATGGTTTACAAAGGCTTAAGGCCCAACGGAAGTTCGGCCCAGCTTCGATGAATAACGAGGAACTGCCATTCTCGATCAGAAACCGAAGGAGGCATTTGAGTTCTGATTCCGTGCATTCCGTGGTCGCACCTTCTTGAAAGCCAGTGGTCTCTGGCTTCGATGATGGCACACATGAAACTCGGATTCGTCAGCGCCATTCTTCACGATCAGTCTTTGGAACAAGTCCTGGCCTTCGCTGCGAGCGAGGGCTTCAAGTGTGTGGAGCTGTGCTGCTGGCCGGTGGGCAAGGCCGAGAGAAAATATGCGGGCGTGACGCACATCGACGTGACGGACTTCACGCAGGCGCAAGCTGATGACGTGAACGCCTTGTGCGCGAAGCATGGGGTGAGCATCAGCGCGGTGGGCTACTACCCGAACATGCTCGATCCAGTGGCGGACACCGCGCCGATGGTCGAGCACTTCAAGAAATTGATCGTCGCCACGCGGATGCTGGGACTGAACACGACGACGGGCTTCGTCGGTCGCGACTGGACCAAGACGGTGGACGACAACTGGCCGCGCTTCCTGGAGACGTGGCGTCCGATAATCAAGTTCGCCGAGGACAACGGCGTGCGCATCGCGATCGAGAACTGCCCGATGAAGTTCACCAAGGACGAGTGGCCCGGCGGCAAGAATCTGCTCACCACTCCGGCGATCTGGCGACGCGCGTTCAGTGACATCGACTCGCCGAACTTCGGCCTGAACTTTGATCCGTCACACTTCGCACTGCAATTCATGGAACCCGCGAGCGCGCTGCATGAGTTCAGGCACAAGCTATTCCACCTGCATGCGAAAGACGTGAAGATCTACCAGAGCAAGCTGAACGAAGTCGGTGTCTTCGCGCATCCGCTCGAGTGGCACCAGCCGCGCCTTCCCGGCTACGGCGAAATCAACTGGGCGAACTTCATGGGGGTGCTGATGGAGACCGGCTACGACGGCCCCGTGTGCATCGAGGTGGAGGACGACACCTTCGGCAAGACGCTAGAGGGCCGTCAGCGTGCGCTGCGAGTCGCGAGGAACGTGCTCGCGCCGTTCATTCCGTGAGGCTGCGTTGCCTTACTTAACATCGTAACGCACCCGACGGGAGTTCAGCCAGCGCACGCCGACCATGTCCATCGTGGCACGGAGCGCGCGGTTGCCGAAACCATACTTGCTCACGCCTGCAACGCGTGGGCGATGATTGACCGGCATCTCCGTGACCTTGAAGCCCATGTTCGCGATCAGGGCGGGAATGAAGCGGTGCATGCCATTGAAGGGCAGCAGGGCCTCGCGGCATTCGCGTTTCATCGCCTTGAGCGTGCAGCCGGTGTCGCGCACGCCATCGCCGATGAAGCGGCTGCGGACGAAGTTGGCGATGCGGCTCTGCACGCGCTTGAACGCGGTGTCCTTGCGCTTGGCGCGATAGCCGCACGCGAGATCGAATCCCTCGTCGAGCTTCTTCACCAGCGCCGGGATGTCCTTGGGATCGTTTTGCAGGTCGCCGTCGATGGTGACAATGACGGCACCACGGGCCGAATGAATGCCCGCATGCATCGCGGCGCTTTGGCCCGCGTTCTTCTCAAAGCAAAGCAGGCGCACGCGGTCGTTGCGTTCAACGCGGGCGACGGTGGCATCGCTGGAGCCATCGTCCACGAGCACGAGTTCGTAGTCGATCCCGGCGAGTGCCTCGGACAATTCGCGCTGCATGGCGACGACATTGTCTTCTTCATTGTAGAGGGGCACGACGACGGAAATGGCGGGGGATTCAGGCATGGGAAGCGGGGTCACAAATCGGGTGGCTTATACCCGTAGCAAGCAAAGATTTTGAGCGTCCGCACCTCCACACCCACATGCATGATGCGGACGATGGTCAGGATTTCCCAGTGATCGAAGGAACGACGGATGGCGGTGGGCGGGCTGAGCGGTTTGGGATCGTCGGAGATGTAGAGAGCGTTGTGGGCGGCGTAGCTTTCGTCCTTGTTGATAAGGGCATCATAGCGCGGCAGCATGGCCAGCGGGTGCTCGCGTGCGGTGGACTCCATCACCTGAATGCGCGGATGCTCTGGCGTGGCGGTGAAGACATTCGCATCATCGCCGAGCGCGGCATCGAGGCCGACGGCGAGCGGCCAGTTGCGAGCGATCAGGAACCACGGATCGGAGTTCTTCCCTGCGGCAGTGCCGAGCATCTTGCCCAGCACTTCGCCTCCTTGGTGCCAGCCCATCAACTGGCTGGAGGGATCAGCCTTGAACCAATGCCGGTAATGGTCGTGGCGTTCGTTCACCTGTCGCTGGAGCGCCCAGGGGATGCCCATGTAGCGAACGAAGTCGGTGCGCATGAGCGTCTGGCTTTGCACCGCAGCCAGGAGGAGCGTGCCGCTGCGGAGGAGGACCTTCTTCTGGATCGAGAGCGTGAGCCCGATGCTGTGGTGCGCGAGCATTCCCAGGCCGAGCATGATCCAAATCGGGAAGCCGACCGAGGGCCAGGGCTCGCGTGGACCCCAGGCGAAGTCGAACGCGGCGAAGGGCAGGGCAAAGGCGAGGATCAGCGCCTCGTCGTGGTTGAGCTTGGCGCGATCTCGCAAGGCTTGCCGGAGGGAGAGCAGCAGGAGGATTGCGAGCACAGGGGAGATGAGGAGCGCCCAGCGAAGGGCATTGGGCCAGCCCTGCCAGGCGGGCTCGAGTTCGCCCGCCTCCAGTGAGGGCCAGTCGTGCTGGAAGTTCCACGACAAGAACATCCAGACCGACACCAAGGCGAAGCCCGAGACCACGAAGAAGCCAGGGGAGAGCAGGTGATGACGACGACGCTTCGATCCGACGAAGGCAATCACCAGGCACAGCCAGGCCAGTCCATTGCGCCAGTCTGCGAGCATCGCCAGAGCAAGGAAGAGGCCGGTGAACCACCACGTCCGGTCCCAGAGTTGAGATCGGTGCAAGGCCATGCGCAGCATCATGATAAAGGCGAGCAGCAGCGTCGTGCTGACGATGGTGCTCGTCATGGCGAGGGACATCACATTGAAAGCAGGCAGCACCTGAATCGCCACCACGGCCCAGGCTGCGGTGGTCTGATCGTAGATGCCACGAATCAAGCGCCAGACCATGACGCTGATCGCGAAGCCCATGATCGGTGCCATCCAGCGCACGCCGATCTCGCTCGTGCCTCCGATCCAGGTGCTGAGCTTCACCAGCCAGGGCATGAGCGGTCCCATTTCCAGATGCCAGAGGGCGCTGTGCTTCGCAAGCAAGAGGGCGAGTGCTTCATCCGGGCACAGCTCCGCCGTGGGCAGCAAGGCGATGCGCCACACCGTGATGAGGGCGAGCATCGGGATGAGATAGCGCTGACGATCCATGAAACGGGAGTGCCTTGAGTAGGCGCATCAGGCTCCCAACTCAACGACGGTGTGAAGCGATGGAAACAAAAAACGCCGCCCCTTGCGGAGCGGCGTCTCTGGAACCACGAAAAAAGAAGTCGCTTAGGCCGTGGGCACTTCGGCGATCGTCTTGAGCACGCGGGAAGCGATCTGGTAGGGGTCGCCCTGGCTGTTTGGGCGGCGGTCTTCCAGATAGCCCTTGTAGGCGTTGTCCTTCACGAAGCTGTGTGGCACGCGGATGGACTTGCTGCGGTCGGCGACGCCGTAACCGAACTGGTCGATGGCGGCGGTTTCGTGCAGACCAGTCAGGCGCAGATGATTGTCTGGGCCATACACGGCGATGTGCTCGTTGACGTTCTTGGCGAATGCAGCCATGAGCTTCTCGAAGTATTCCTTGCCACCAACGGTGCGCAGATACTCGGTGGAGAAGTTGCAATGCATGCCGGAGCCGTTCCAGTCGCGCTCCACGCCGAGAGGCTTGCAGTGGTATTCCACGTCCACAGCATACTTCTCGCAGAGGCGCTGCAGGAGGTAGCGAGCCATCCAGACGTCGTCGGCGCACTTCTTGGAGCCCTTGCCGAAGATCTGGAATTCCCACTGGCCCTTGGCCACTTCGGCGTTGATGCCTTCGTGGTTGATGCCGGCGTCGAGGCAGAGGTCGAGGTGCTCCTCAACGATCTGACGGGCGATGTCGCCCACGTTCTTGTAGCCCACGCCTGTGTAGTAGGGGCCCTGGGGTTCAGGGAAGCCGCCTTCGGGGAAGCCGAGAGGGCGTCCGTCCTGGTAGAGGAAATATTCCTGCTCGAATCCGAACCAGGCTCCTTCATCATCAATGATGGTGGCGCGGCTGTTGGAAGGATGCGGGGTGCCATCGGGCAGCATGACTTCGCACATGACCAGGACGCCGTTCTTGCGGGTGCTGTCTGGATAGACGGCAACGGGCTTGAGCACGCAGTCCGACTTATCACCAGGAGCCTGGCGGGTGGACGAGCCGTCGAAGCCCCAGAGAGGCAGTTCTTCAAGCTTGGGGAAGCTGGCGAACTCCTTGATCTGAGTTTTGCCACGCAGGTTTGGCGTCGGGGTGTAACCGTCGAGCCAGATGTATTCGAGTTTGTATTTGGCCATGTGAATAGCGGGTAGGTTGGATGTGTCGTTGATGGGGTTTGTTCCGGGGCTGGCGGTGAATGGCGGATCGCTCCGCCCGGAACTGCCCTCTCCGAGAACTTGCCTTATCAGAAAAAGCAGGCCGTGTGCCAACTTTTTGATGTTTTTTGGCACTCGGCGCAGCTCCTTGAGATCCGCAACGGGAGCGCCGATTCAGCACGCGAGAGCCATGTCTGGCAAGGGATTCCTTTGAGGAATGGCGAACGAATGTCCGAGATCCGAATGGCAAATGCTGCTCTCACTTTGAGCACGGCACTGATGCCCGGTTTCGTCGCTCGACATTCCCCATTCGTTGCTCCTTCCCTCATGCCCGCTGGATTCCGAGGGTTTCATGGCTAGGGATGTGGCCATGAGACCTGTCAAAGACACAGTCCGCGCCCTCGTTCGCATCGGTTATGACGGGCGTGTGCATAAGATTTTCCGGGGCCACATGGCCAAGGAGCGCTACGAGAACGAGATTCGAGTGCTGAAGTATCTGGAGGAAAAAGGCTGCCATTTCGTGCCCAAGGTGCTGGAGGCGGATGCGGAGCAGTTGCTGCTGGTAACAAGCAACTGTGGTCAACGCGTGGAGCACCTGGGCGAGGAGCGGCGAAAGCAGCTTTTCGATGAACTGGAGACCTATGGGGTTCGTCATGATGATCCGGCCGTTCGCAATGTCACTTATCGAGCCACTGACGGGCGCTTCTGCCTGATCGACTTTGAGTTTGCCACGATCCTGGAGCACCCCGAGCTAGCGCTGCCACCGCCGCCGCCTGACGCGTGGTAATAGTCGAATGACGAAACCGCGCTGTCTCCAGCCTTTTGCCTTTCTTTATGTTATCATCGCCTCCTCCTTCCCTCACGCTCCGATGGTCCGGCTGCACGGACAAAGGTCGCTTCCGCTCCAACAACGAGGACTCGTTTCTTGCCCTGACCTTTGATTCCCGCGAGGTGCGTTACCTGGGCAAGATCGGCGAGGGTGCGCTGGCGAATGAAGACTTTGTCTTCGCCGTGAGCGATGGCATGGGCGGGGCGAAGAGCGGCGAGTTTGCCAGCAAGATCGCGACGGACAAGATCACCAAGCTGCTGCCCAAGAGCTTCAAGCACTCCGCCCAGGGCTTGTCGGCTGGCTTTGGCGACGTGTTGGGGGAACTCTTCGATGCGATCCACAAGGAACTCACGGCACTTGGCCGATGGTATGAGGAATGCCGCGACATGGGTGCCACTTTGAGTCTGGGATGGTTCACGCCGGAGTGGATGTTCTTCGGTCATCTGGGGGACAGCCGAATCTACTACGTGCCGCATGATGGGCCGATGAAACAGATCACCCACGATCACACCTTTGTCGGGTTTCAGTTTCGGCAGGGCTTGCTCAATGAGCGCGAGGCGCGCAATCATCCGCGTCGGAACATCCTCCAAAAATGCCTGGGAGCCGGGCACCAGTTCATCGATCCGCACATGGGTGCCGTGGGCTTCGCGGCGGGCGACAAGATCCTCATCTGCTCGGACGGCGTGGTGGACGGCCTTTGGAACAGCGGCATCGAGAGCCGGTTGCGGGCGCCTTTGCCGGAGGGGGAGACTCACGCCCATAGGCTCGTGATGGATGCCATCGCCGAGGGCAGCCGGGACAATGTGACGGCGCTCGTGATCGAAGTTGTGTGAATCGAGGCTTGGAAGCGAGCCAAGACCATGTATTCTCCGCGCCCCTTTTGCCCCCTTTCACACCATGATCAAAGTCGGCCTCGTCTCTCTCGGTTGCGCCAAAAACCTCATCGACTCGGAAGTCATGATCGGCCATCTCCAGCAGGCCGGCATGACCATGACCCCGGATGCCTCCCTCGCCGATGTGCTGATCGTGAACACCTGCTCGTTCATCGACATGGCGAAAAAGGAAAGCATCTCCGCCGTGCACGAAGCCGTCGATGGCCGCGCAGAGGACGAGCAGCGCAAGAAGCAGAAGATCATCGTCGCTGGATGCATGTCGCAACGCTTCGCCCAGGAGCTGCCCGGCTTGATGCCTGATGTGGATGCCTTCATCGGGCTCGATCAAGTGACGCAGGTGGCTCCGATCATCCAGCGCCTCATGGGCAAGACGGAGATCGACCAGGAGAACCTGGTCACCAAGCAGCCACAATGGATCCCTGATTATGATACGCCGCGTTTCCGGCTGACTCCGAAGCACATGGCCTATGTGAAGATCGCTGAGGGATGCAATCACACCTGTTCCTTCTGCATCATCCCGCGCATTCGCGGTCGTCATCGCAGTCGCACCCAGGAGAGCGTGGTCAAGGAAGTGCAGGACCTCGTGAAGAGCGGCGTGAAGGAAATCAATCTCATCAGCCAGGACACCACCTACTTCGGCATGGACCAATGGGAGGATGCGCGTCCCAATCCTCGCAGCCCGGTGGATTCATCGAAGGGCTACTCGCTGGCCACCTTGCTCCGCGCGCTCAATGAGATCGAGGGCGACTTCTGGATTCGACTCCTCTACACGCATCCCGCGCACTGGAGCGACGAACTGATCCTGACCATCGCTGAGTGCCCGAAGGTCACGCGTTACATCGACATGCCGCTGCAACACATCAGCGATCACATGCTCGATCAGATGAAGCGTGAAACGAACGGCGCTTACATCCGCGACCTGATCAAACGCATCCGTGCAGGCATCCCGGACATCGCCATTCGCACCACGTTCATCGTTGGTTTCCCCGGCGAGACGGAGGGCGACTTCAATGAATTGATCCGCTTCATTGAGGACGAGCGCTTCGAGCGTGCGGGCGTGTTCGAGTATTCACGCGAGGACGGCACTCGTGCGGCGAAGATGGAAGGCCATCTACATCACATGACGCGCAAGAGCCGCTGGAATGAGGCGATGCGCGCGATCCAGCGCAACATCGAAGCGGTGAACGAGAAGCTCGTCGGCAAGAAGCTTCGCGTGCTGGTCGAAGAGCCCGGCGTGGGTCGCGGCCAGTGGGATGCGCCTGACATTGATGCGACGGTGCTCATCGATAAGTCGATCCCCGTGGGGTCCTTCGCTGAGGTGACGATCAAGGAATGGCGAGGCTACGACCTGATCGCAGGCTAACGTCCTTGCTGCAGCCAACTCGCTGCCATGAAATCCATCGCCACGCTGCACACTTGTTACCCCGAGAAGTTCGGGGTGCCGAGGCAGTCGGGCTTGGTGCCAGCAGCCTGGGGCCGGGTGGAGTTTGTGCCGGAGTATCAGCGCGAGGAGGCGGTGCGTGGCATCGAGGCCTTCAGCCACCTGTGGTTGATCACTCAGTTCCATCTCATTGACGAAGCCGAGTCCAGCAAGGTGCTGACCGTGCGACCACCAAGGCTCGGAGGCAATGAACGGCGCGGCGTGTTTGCAACACGCTCACCGTTTCGTCCGAATCGCCTCGGCTTGTCCGTAGTGAAGTTGGAGCGTGTGGAGACGGACGGGCCAAGGCTCTGGGTGAGCGGGGTCGATCTCGTGGACGGCACGCCGATCTTCGACATCAAACCCTACGTGCCCTATGCCGACGCCTTGCCTGAGGCTACGAGTGCTTTCGCTCAGGAGGCACCGCTGCGCGTGAAGGTGCGGTGGCAGAGGGAAGTGAATGTCCCTGACGATGTGCGCGCCGTGATCGAGCAATCCATCAGCCTCCAGCCGCAGCCAGCCTACCAGGAGGCATCGGATCGCATCTACAATGCAGACATGGCGGGCTGGCATGTTCGCTGGCAGATGGACTCCGGCGAGGCGGTCATCATCGAATGTGCTCCGCAGACGGCCCCTTGAAAATCAATCGCGTTGTTCCCGCTTCAGCGCACTGTGTCGGCCTCGTTATCAACCTGGGTGCCAAAGCACTCCACCACCTCGATCCGTGACCTCAGAGACCATTCAATACGACACGCCGGAATTCCTCCAGGCCATCTCCGCGCATGACACGCACCTGCTTCGCGAGCTGGGTGAACTCTGCGGTGTGCAGATCACCAGTCGCGATGGCTGGGTGAAGCTCGAAGGTGAAGAAGACGGCATCAGCGCTGCACGCGAGGTCTTGCATCAGTTGGAGAAGATTCGTCGGCAAGGCGGGGAGATCACTTCAGCCACCTTCAAGCTACTCGCGGGCTCGGTGCTGCAAACGCGTGGTCAGGAACCCGCCGAGAAGATCATGGGGCTCAAGTTGCTCGGCTCGGGCAAGCGGCCTCCGGTGCTGGCGAAGACGCGTGGACAGATCGAGTATCTGGAGGCCATGCGGAAGAGCGAAGTCGTTTTTGGTGTGGGGCCTGCGGGCACGGGCAAGACCTTCCTCGCCATGGCGCAGGCATTGCAAGCACTGAAGGACAAGACAGTGCAGCGCCTCGTGCTCACGCGTCCGGCGGTGGAGGCAGGCGAGGCTCTTGGCTTTCTGCCGGGCGACTTGAAGGAGAAGATCTTTCCCTACCTGCGCCCGCTCTACGATGCGCTCTACGACTTGATGGAAACCGAAGAGGCCGAGCGCCTGATCGAGCGCGGATTCATCGAGATCGCACCGCTCGCTTACATGCGTGGACGCACCTTGAAGAACTCCTTCATCATCCTTGATGAATCGCAAAACACGACCACGGAGCAGATGTTCATGTTCCTCACCCGCTTGGGGGAAGGCTCGCGTTGCGTGGTGACAGGCGACCCCTCGCAGTGCGATCTCAAACGCGGTAACAAGTCGGGACTCGTCGAAGCGATCCAGGCACTGCAAGAGGTGAAAGGCGTCAAGTTCATCCACTTCGCGAGCGCGGACGTGGTGCGTCTGCCGGTGGTTCAGCGCATCATTGATGCGTATGCGAAGCACCGCACGGAGGCCTGATTCGAATCTCTCGAAATGCTGCCATGATTGCAGCGTTGAAGCAGCGCGATTTGTCACGCTCTCATCCCTCATGAAAAACTGTTTCTTCATCACGCTCGCGATCACGTTGTCCTCTGGATTTCTGCCAGCTGCCGATTCAACCAAGGAAGCCGCCAGCAAGAAAACGGAGAGCACCGAGGCGAAGAAGGGCTGGCCCGAGCCCTCGACGGTGGCCAATGCGATGAACCGCGCCGTGGTGGCGATGCGCAAGGTATCCTTCGCGGGTGGCTATGCCTGGCACTGGCCGGTCGATCTGAGCACCGCGCATGGTGAGAATCATTCGTCACCATCGTTGATCATGATTCAGCCGCCGGGCACTCCGGCGATGGGACTCACCTTCCTGCAAGCCTATCGCGCTACGGGCAACAAGCTGGCGCTGCAAGCCGCGCGTGAAGCGGCCAAGGCGCTGCTCTGGTGCCAGATGGCGACGGGAGGGTGGGGGAGTGATTACGACTTCGATCCGCGCAAGGCAAGCCGACTACACTATCGGCGGGATGTGGAGGCTGGTGACCTTGAGGCCAAGGGGCGCAGCGGTGGCTCGATCCTGGATGATCAAAAAACTCAAACGGCGATGCTGTTCCTGCTGGAACTCGCCCACACTGACGAATTCAAGGATGACAAAGAACTCCGCGCGGCGCTGGATTTTGGTTTGAAGGGGTTGCTCGCCGCCCAGTATCCCAATGGAGGCTGGCCCCAGCACTATCGTGGGCCAGCTGATCCCAAGACTCCCGTGGTGCCTGCGAAGGTCGATCCGAACTGGCTGCATGTGTGGCCAGATGTAGATTACACGAGCTTCTACACGTTGAACGACAACAACATCCACGAGGTCATCAAGCTGCTGCTGCGCGCGTTTGAGCTGGAGAAGGATGAGAAGTTCCTCTCTGCCGCTCGCAAGACGGGAGAGTTCCTTTTACTCGCGCGTCTGCCCGAGCTACAACCCGTGTGGGCCCAGCAATACAACGAGAAGATGGAGCCCGTGTGGGCGCGCAAGTTTGAGCCGCCGGCGGCTTCATCACTGGAGAGCTTCGGAGCATTGGAGGCGCTCTTTGAACTGTGGGTCGCGACAGGTGAAGCCCGGTGGTTGGAGCCGATGAAGCCCGTGATGGCCTGGCTGGAAAAGGTGCGGCTCAAGGATGGTCAGTGGGCGCGCTTCTATGAACTCGGCACCGACAAGCCTCTCTACTGCAAGGCCAAGACCTACGAACTGACCTATGATGACTCAGACCTGCCGACGCACTATGGGTTCAAGCTGGAGCCGAAGATGGAAGAAGGCATGGCCAAGATGAAGGCCGCCCTGGCCACGCCGCGCGAGGAGCTTCTCGCCAAGCGCGAAGGACCACAGACGCCAAAGAAGTGGGCCAGTCAGGCCAAGGGTGCGGTAGCCAAGGTTCAGACGGCGCTGTCCACACAGGATAAAAAAGGCTGGTGGCTAGATAAAGATGAGATCGATGCCGGACTGTTCGTGAAGCATGTGCGAGCCATGAGCACCTACCTGGAGGCAGCTGCAAAAGGTGGCGAAGAATTCACTAAAGCGCGGAGATTGTCAGTTCCTGATTGAAGTGCATTCACGGCAGTGAAAGCTCAAGCTGACTCGCAAACACCGTCGGCGGCGGATTGTAGAAGTGCTTGAAGTCATCAAAGTGCCACCACTCCATCGGGATCATGGAGAAACCCTCGGCTTCCATCGCCTTCTGAAGCAGGGTGACATTGCGCTTCACTTCGGGATCGGTGCCCGAGTATTGGTAATAGGCAGCATCGCTGTGCTCATCATGTGCGGTGGGTAGCTTCATCGGACGCCCCTCCAGATCGACCAGCGTCACATCCACGGCCACGCCCGAGCAATGACGCGACCATCGTTCCTGAGGATCGAGGAACATGCCCGTGTGCCCTCCTTTGCGCATGAGTTCCGTCTGCACCTCGGGCGGACGCCAGGCATCCCAGATGCAAAGCCTGCATCCCTCGGCACGAAGCCGGTCCTGCACACGCTGGAGTTTGTGGGCCGTCGAGCGCCAGACCAGACAAGGCATGTCCGCAGGATACAAGACGCGGCCCGTGATGTTGTCGGCGGTCGCATAGCGAAGATCAATGGCGATGTCGGGGATCACCGTGCGGATGTCCACGAGGCCGAATTCGTCTGCCTTGGCGAGCAGCGGAGAAGCCGCCTTTGTTTGCGCTGACGGCGATTTCGTTGACGCGCACCCCGTGAGCAAGGCGGCGATGATCATCCATTGTGAGAGTCCCTGATTTCCAAACATCATTGTTTTTCCCTTTCCTACCTTCTCGCCGCAAGGCAAGTTTCCCGCTTCCAGCATTCCTTCCTTATTTCCATGGACCGTTTTCAGCTTCTCAATCTTTTGCTCCACGCCTGCATCATCTTGGTCGGCGCGGGCATTGGCTCCTTTCTCAATGTGGTCATCTACCGGCTGCCGATTGGCAAGTCCGTTAACGATCCCAAGCGCTCTTTCTGCTTCTCCTGCAACTACCAGATCCCTTGGTATCACAACATCCCGCTGCTCTCCTGGTTGTTGCTTCGTGGCAAGTGCGCCAACTGCGGATCGCGCATTGCCTTCCGCTACTTTTTTGTGGAGGCGCTGACGGCAGCCCTGTTTTACGCGGCCTTCCTTCATATAACCGGCGACGTGGCCAATCCCTGGCCGACGATGGGTGCTTGGGGACCCGTGGTCATCTCCTCGTGGATCTTCCTCGCGCTGCTGATCTCGGGCACGTTCATCGACCTCGATCATTTCATCCTGCCGCATCAGATCACCATGGGCGGAGCCGTCGTGGGACTCGCGTGCGCCTTCTGGGCTCCCGCTTTGGTTGGGCAAGAAAGCCACACCACAGGCCTGCTCGTTTCTTTCCTGTCCGCAGCGATGGGATTGGGCCTGATCTGGACCGTGGTCGAGCTAGGCAAGATTCTTTTTGGCCGTCTCAACTTCCGCAAGCGCCCGCCCTTCGTGCAGAAGCTCAAGGATTCCGGCGGAGGCATCCTTGATGGTCTGCTCGGCATGTTGATGGGTTCGAAGTGGATCAACAAGAACGCTGCCTGGTCCATTCATGAGCCCAAGGACGACGAGCCGCCCGTCTTCACCTTTAACGATGGCGACAAGGAGGACGATGCCACCGTTTGCATGTGGGAAGACATCTTCCAGCGCGACAAAGACCGGCTGCTCATCTACTGCGAGACCTTGCGGTTCAACTTCCGTGAGGACACCGGCAAGGCTCCGCGCGAGTGGCGAAATGTGATCGTCGATGCCTCGCCTGAAGTGCTGAAGGTGCGGCAGAACGATGCCGACAAGGAAGGCGAGACCCTGGACTGGCTCGGAGTGAAACGGCTCGATGGCGTGCTCACCTCCTTCGTTCAACCCCGCGAAGCCATGGGCATGGGCGATGTGTTTTTCATGGCCATGATCGGAGCCTTCACCGGCTGGCAGGGGGTCATCTTCACCATCTTCATGGCCAGCATGATTGGGGCTGTGTTCGGCATTGTGCCCCGCCTCATCGGCAAGGCCGAATGGACCGCGCAAATCCCCTTCGGCCCCTACCTCGCTGCGGGTGCCACGCTTTGGGTCTTCGTCGGACCGCAGTGGTTTGAGTGGTATCTCGAGCAAGCTCCCTGGCTCATGCGCTGGCTGGGCTATGCGTGATCAGGTGGAACGACTTCCACCTTGATCCGGGGCCTGCCCTCGCTTCACACTGCGGGCATGTCCTCCAAGGCCGCCCTCACATTGCTTCGTGCGAATCTCGATCAGCTTCGCAGCTCGGGGCGCACGCGGGTGGCGCTGAATGAGTATGGTCGCGAGGCGTTGCGCCATCTGGTGCGCGAGCCGCTGACCACGAGGGCGAATGCGGGACCGAAGCGGGTCTTTGAACAACCAGCGCCGCTGCCGCCGCCTGGGCCGACGACACCTGCGCCGGTCGTGGCCTCTCAGGATTTGATCGAGGTGCCGGGCTCGTCATTGGAAGAGCAGTTGGCTCATCTCGCGGCGATGGCGGAGGACGATCCGAAGCCTCGCGCGCTGGGCACTTTGCGAAGCACGATGGTCTTTGCCGTGGGCAATCCGCGAAGCGAGGTGATGTTTATCGGCGAAGCGCCGGGCGCGGAAGAGGAGCGGCAACGCGAGCCCTTCGTGGGTCCGGCCGGGCAGCTTCTGACGAAGATCATCGCGGCGATGGGGGCGAAGCGGGAGGACGTTTACATCAGCAACATCTGCAAGTTCCGCCCGAGCACCGGGGAGGGCCAGGGCAGTGGCAATCGCCAGCCGACCAAGGCCGAGATGGATGTTTGCCTGCCGTATATTCGGACGGAGATTTCATTGATTCGCCCGCGAGTGATCGTCGCACTTGGAGCCACGGCTTCCATGGGGCTGGGCATCGAGGGGCCGGTGGGTCGGTTGCGTGGGAAGTTCCAATCGTTCGATGGGGTGCCGGTGATGATCACTTACCATCCGTCGTATCTGCTGCGCCAGGAAGCCGAAGGCCGTGGCAATGAGGCGAAGCGTGCGGTCTGGGAGGACCTGCTGCAAGTGATGGAACGCCTCGGCTGGCCGATCAGCGAGAAGCAGCGGGGTTACTTCAAGCCGAAGGCTTGAGGACGTGCGAAGGACGATGGGGTGCGCTGAACGAGTGGGGCGAGGTGGTCCGTAGTTCTGCGCGATGAATCACTCACGTCGCTCCTTCCTCAAATCTGCTGCTCCCTTGATCCTGTCGTCTTCCGTTCTGGGAAGAGCGGGTGCGGTTTCGCCGAATGGCAAGGTCCGTCTAGCCTGCATCGGGCTTGGTGGCCAGGGCACCTCGAACCTGCGGAACTTCCTCGCGGATGAACGGGTGGTAGTGGTGGCCGTGTGTGATGTGGATGCGAAGCATCGTGAGGCGGCGGCTGCGCTGGCCAAGCTGGGCAAGGCGGATCAATACAACGACTTCCGCGAGGTGCTGGCCCGCAGCGATGTGGATGCGATCATGAATGCGACGCCTGACCACTGGCACTCGAATGTGGCGATCGCCGCAGCGAAGGCGGGCAAGGATCTGTATTCCGAGAAGCCGCTGGCCTCCAGCATCGCCGAGGGGCGTGCCATTGCCGCAGCGGTGAAGGCGAACAAATGCATCCTGCAAACGGGCACCTGGAGGCGCTCGGGCATGAAGGTGCGCATGGCGTGCGAGTGGGTGCGCAATGGTTACATCGGCCAGATCAAGGAGATCGAAGTGGGGGTGCCGGGCAAGTTCGCCGTGCGCGGGGGCTTCACCGGACTGGAGGCCCCGGAAGCGGTGCCGGAAGGTTTTGATTATGCGATGTGGCAGGCCACCACGGTGGAGCGGCCCTACACGGCGGCGAGGTGTCACTTTAACTTCCGCTGGGTGAACGATTATGCGCCCGGCTACATCACGGACTGGGGCGCGCACTTCCTGGATGTGGCGCAGTGGGGCATGGGCATGGATGAGTCCGGCCCGGTGGAAGTGGAGGCCCTGCAGGTGAAGCGCCGCGATCAAGGGATCTACGATGCGCCCGAGGAGTTCACGATTCGCTATCGCTATGCGAACGGCGTGCCGATGACGATGCTGAGCACCACGGACCCGAAGAAGTATGGGGTGAAGTTCATCGGCACCGAAGGCTGGATCTTCACCGAACACGAGAAGCTGGAGGCCAGCACGAAGGACATCCTGCGCATCCAGTTGAAGGACGGCGATGTGCGGCTCTACCAGTCGAAGCATCACCATCGCAACTTCATCGATGGAGTGCTCTCGCGTGGTCAGGTCGCTGCGCCTGTGGAGATCGCTCAGCGCAGTGCCACGGTCTGCCACCTGGGCACCATCGCCGTCGCCTTGAAGCGTCCGCTGAAGTTTGATCCGAAGACTGAACAATTCCAAGACGCCGAGGCCAATGCCATGCTCATGCGCCCGATGCGCGATCCGTGGAAGATTGCGTGAGTCGGGTTGTTACGTCGTGCGGGTCTCAGAAGGACCGCACGTTCCACTCTTCCATCAGTTCCTTGTCGAGGTCGGTGATGAAACGTGAGGGACGCTGCAAAATGTCGCCGTCGCGAGCCTGGTGGTAGATGAGCGGGTAGAGCATATACAGCTCGTCCTTGGCGCGTGTGACGGTGACGTAGAACAGACGGCGCTCTTCTTCGACGGCCTCGGGATTGCCCTCGTCGAGCACGCGACGATTCGGGAACATGCCGTCGGCGAGCCAGATGGCGAACACGGCTTTCCATTCGAGGCCCTTGGCCTGATGGCCGGTGGTCAAGGTGACGGCTTCTCGATCTTGCGGCGCGGTGTTGGGATTCTCGTCGGTGTCCACGCCGCTGAGCAAGGCGAGCTGGCTGAGGAATTCGGCGGAGTCCGTGAAGCGGCTGGAGTAGCTGCTGAGCTGGTCGAGGTCCTGCGCGCGCTGGTCGTAGTTCTTGAACTTCGCCTTCATGTAGTCGGCATACACGCCCTCCACGATGCTAGTTATCATCGACGCGGGCGGCACGGGCAGGCCCTTGGTGTCGATGAGTTCA
Organism: Verrucomicrobiota bacterium; assembly: GCA_963204975.1. Lineage (GTDB taxonomy): Bacteria > Verrucomicrobiota > Verrucomicrobiia > Verrucomicrobiales > Verrucomicrobiaceae > JAEUHN01. Next base: position 18,379 of record CAUJJC010000149.1, read on the forward strand.
TCGAGCGTGTAGCAGAACTGCTCCCACGTCGATTGCGCCTTCTTCGGCACTTTTAAAGGCAGCAGCGTGGCAGTAAACTTGCTCACCATCGGCCCATCGGCGGAGGCTTCGCTGCGCAGCCAGTCCATCCACAAACGCGTGGCGCTGGTGCTGCCGACTCCGGGGATGAGTTTCACCAGGCGCATGAAGCTCACCTCGTCCTTGCGGTTGATGGCGAACTTCATGAACGCGGCTACGTCCTTCACATGCGCCTGCTCGAAGAAGCGCAGTCCGCTGGTGATCTGGAAGGGGATGCCGCGCTGGGTGAGTTCCATCTGCACTTCCAGTGAATGGAAGTGCGCGCGATAGATCACGGCCATCGCATTGAACTCGATGCCTTCGTCTTGAAGCTCGAGCATGCGCTGCGCCACGAAGGCGGCCTGGGCACTCGGATTGTCCACGGCGACGAGCGCGGGCAACATGCCTTTCCCGGTGCGCGAGGGCTGGAGTTCCTTGCGAATCTGCGCGCGGTTCTGCGCGATGGCGGCGTTGGCCAGATCGAGAATCTCGGGCACGCTGCGGTAGTTGGTCTCGATCTTATAGACCTTCGCTCGCGGGTAGCGCTGCTCGAAGCCGAGGATGTTCTGCACATCGGCACCGCGCCAGGAGTAGATGCTCTGCGCGTCATCGCCCACGACCATGAGATTGCCATTCTCGCCGCAAAGCAGATCGACCATCTCGCACTGGAGCTGGTTGGTGTCCTGATACTCATCGACGAGCACGAACTGGAACAAGCGCTGATACTGCTCGCGCAGGTCTTCATTCTCGCGCAGCAGCTTCACCACCAGGCCGAGCAGGTCATCGAAGTCCATGCTGTTGGTCTCTACCTTCTTCTCCCGATACATGCCGATCACGCGCTCGATGGGTTCCAGCACGTTGTCGAAGTAAGGGTAGCGAGTGTCGATGATCTCCTTGAACTCGAAGCACCCGTAGTTGGCCAGGGCGAGGATGTCGCATAGCACATCCGCCTTGGGGAAGCCATAGCTGCCCACATCGATCAC
>CAUJJC010000150.1 GCA_963204975.1 Verrucomicrobiota bacterium
GCAGCGTTGACAGGGGCTTCGCCACCCCTCACACTCGCGCCCTTCACCGCCATGCCGAAACCTGCCACCTCACGCACGCGCGAACTCATCTTCGGCGACCTCTGGGAATACGATCCCGCACCTGAGACCGCTGATCCCAAGCTCAAGTCGCGCTACGATCTCTTCATCAACGGCAAGTTCAGCGCGGCCAAGAGTGGGCAGACCTTCGACACGATCAATCCGGCCAACGAAGCCAAGCTCGCCGAGATCGCCTTGGCCGGAGCCGACGACGTTGATCGCGCTTACAAGGCGGCGGACAAGGCCTTCACCTCCACGTGGTCGAAGCTCCCCAGCATTGAGCGAGGCAAATACATCTACCGCATTGCCCGTCTGCTCCAGGATCGGGCCCGAGAGTTCGCGGTCGCCGAGACCCTTGATGGCGGCAAGCCGATCAAAGAGTCGCGTGATTTCGATGTGCCGATGGCGGCTGCGCATTTCTTCTATCATGCCGGCTGGGCCGATAAACTGGACTACGTCGCCCCCGGTCGGCGCGTGCAACCCCTCGGTGTGGTCGGCCAGGTGATCCCGTGGAACTTCCCCCTGCTCATGATGGCATGGAAGATCGCGCCCGCCTTGGCCATGGGAAACACCGTGGTCATCAAGCCCGCCGAGACCACGAGCATTACGGCACTCAAGATGGGCGAGATTTTCCAGGAGGCTGGCCTGCCGCCCGGCGTCGTCAACATCGTCACCGGTGCAGGTGAAACCGGAGCCGCCGTGGTGAATCATCCGCTCGCGAAAAAGATCGCATTCACCGGCAGCACTGAGGTCGGCAAGGTCATCATGAAAGCCCTTGCGGGCACTGACAAGAAGCTCACCCTCGAACTCGGCGGCAAGGCAGCCAATATCATTTTCGACGACGCCCCGCTCGATCAGGCGGTGGAAGGCATCGTCAACGGCATCTTCTTCAATCAAGGCCACGTCTGCTGCGCAGGCTCACGCCTCCTCGTGCAGGAAAGCATTGCCGACGAAGTGCTCGCCAGGCTCAAGCGCCGCATCGCCGTCCTCCGCGTCGGTGATCCCATGGATAAGAACACGGACATCGGAGCCATCAACAGCCGCGAGCAACTGGCCAGGATCACCCGCCTCGTCGCCAGTGGCGTCAAGGAAGGTGCCGAGATCCATCAGCCCGCGTGCAAGCTCCCGGCCAAAGGTTTCTTCTTCAAGCCCACCGTGTTCAGCGGCGTGAGCATGAGCCATCTCATCGCTCGCGAAGAGATCTTCGGCCCCGTCCTCAGCATCCTCACCTTCCGCACCGTCGAGGAAGCCATCGAGAAAGCCAACAACACCGCCTTCGGTCTCAGCGCTGGCGTGTGGACCGACAAAGGCTCCCGCATCCTGAAGATGAGCACCGAACTCAAAGCCGGTGTCGTCTGGGCCAACACCTACAACAAGTTCGATCCCACCAGCCCCTTCGGCGGCTACAAAGAGTCCGGCTTTGGACGCGAAGGAGGTCGTCAGGGGTTGTTGGATTACTGCCAGCTCGTTCGGTAGATCTGCGAGTCTCAGTAGTCGAATCGAGGCACAAAAAAGGAGGCTGTTGCCAGCCTCCTTTTTGTCGAATGGGGTTCGTGCCGTATTACTGAACGACCTGCATGTTGGCCTCGGTGCGGAGCTTGCCAAACCAAGCCTTGAACATCTCGGTTTTGGCAGTGCTGGCTTGCGCCGTTTCTTCGGACTGCTTCAGCGAGGTGGACTGGTCGCTCTTGCGGAGTTCCTTGTGGTTCACCACTGCGAAGGCCACGCCGGTTTCCGTGGTCACGGGCTTGGTGGCTCCATTGGTTGCCGTCTTGGCGGCGTCCTGGGCGATCAGGCCGATGAGCTTGTTATCCGGCGGAGGGTTGTTAGGCGAGAACTCAGGCAGGGACTCCACCTTGAGGGCGGCAGTCTTGGCGAGATCGTCGAGCTTCTTGCCGCCCTTGAGACCATCGAGCACAGCGGTGCGGGCATCGTTGGCAGCTTTCATGATCGCCTCCTGAGCTTTCTGGGCGACGATGGACTCCTTCACCTTGTCCTTCACATCTTTGAGTTCCTGCTGCTTGGGCGCATCGAGCTGGGTTAGCTTGAGGAAGTAGTAGCCTTTGGTGCCATTCACCGGGGCGCTGTTCTGCCCCACGGTCAGGGTGGTGCGGAAGAGTTCCTTCACGACAGCGGCTTCGTCTTTGATCGCCTCGGGAGGGGTGCCCTCTTCGAAGGCGGGGAGCGTTTGCAGCTTCACGCTTGGGTTCTTCTTTTGGAACTCGGCGACCACGGCGGCGAAGTCGGCACCCGGAGCGCGGACCTTCATATCGAATTCGTTGACGAGGGTTTCATAAGCAGCCTGGGCTTTGACTTTGTCTTCGGCCACCTTGGTGGCATCTCCCGCATCGGGCTTGGTGAAGAGCACGTAGCTGGCGGCGCGCTTCTCGGCGGTCTGGTAAGTTTCCTTCTTCTCTTCGAAGGCCTTGCTTATCTCGTCGTCTTTGACTTCGACTTTCTTCTTGAAGTCGTCCAAGGCTAAGCTCAGCGATGTAGCCTTGATGGTCTGATGGTTGCTGGCATAGGCCTTTGCGGCTGCTAGCGGCGAGGCGGAGTAGTTGGCTCCCACGATTTCCTGGAGGCGCTCGTAGGCGATCACGTCCTTCATCAGGTCGAGGATGTCCTGATTGGAAAAGCCTGCATCGTTGAGTTGCTTGATCTGCTCGGCGGCGGTGTTCTCGTCGAACTTGCCGTCCTTCTGAAAGGACTGCACGGTTTCGAGGCGCTTCTTGGCATCCGCATCGGTGGCGGCCACGCCGTATTCGACGGCCTTCTGGCGGAGGACGAGGAGATTGCCTGCGAAGTCGTAGTTCGGGCCGCCGCGTTCGAGGGATTGAATTTGTTTGGCTGCATCGGGAAGGCCGAAGGCGAACTCGAACAAGCCCAGACGATAGTAACACAGTGCCTGGAGGCGGTTCAGCTTCTCCAAGTCGTAGTGAGTGTAAGCCTTGTCGTAGAGGGTGAACGCTGTGTCATGGGCTTCGCGAGCGCGGCCCATGCCCATGGTGTCGTTGCGTGAACCGCCCCACCATGAGAATGTCACGACGATGATGATCGTAATGCCGATCAGAATGGGTCCGCGAAGGCGACGAAAGAAGTGGAGCATGGCTGGTGAGGTAGAGGGAAACTAGGGCCGCGATTTTGGCCCGTGGGATCGAGGGCGGCAAATGGTATTTCGGCTTCCAATACTTTCCGCCAACGAGCCCCGCAGCCTCCGAAGGAAGCCCAATGAACCGCTTTTCCCCGTCCGCGTCTTCGCTATACATCCGCCGCCCGTGCCCACCGTCACCCTCAGCCTCATCTCACATACCAACGTCGGCAAGACCACGCTCGCCCGCACCTTGCTCCGCCAGGACGTGGGTGAGGTGCGCGATGCGCCGCATGTGACAGCTGAGAATTCCGTGTTCACGATGCTTGAGGCCCAGGGGCATCGACTGCAACTCTGGGACACGCCCGGTTTTGGCGACACGGGCAGGCTGCTCAAACGTCTGCGGCGCGAATCCAATACCGTGCTCTGGTTCCTCAGTCAGGCCTGGGATAGGTTTCGTGAAAAGGCGCTGTGGCACAGCCAGCAAGCGCTGAAAAATGTGCGCGAGGAGGCCGACGTGGTGCTCTACCTCGTGAATGCCGCCGAGACGCCAGGGGGTGCGGCCTACGTGGAGCAGGAGATGGAGATTCTCGGCTGGCTGAAGAAGCCGGTGCTCGTGCTCCTGAATCAAACCGGACCTGCACGAGCCATCGCAGATGAACTGGCCGAGGTGGAGGCCTGGCGCGCAGAGATGAAGCGCTTTGGCATTGTCCGCGAGGTGCTGCCTCTGGATGCCTTTGCGCGCTGTTGGGTGCAGGAGGATCATCTCATGGAGGTGGTGGCCCAGGTGTTGCCTGAGGATAAAAAAGCGCCCTTCGATGCCCTGCAACGTGCCTGGCACCGGCGGGACGTGGAGGTCTTCGATGACTCCATGCGCGTCCTGGCGGAACTGCTCACCGCCTCGGTCCTCGATGGTGTGGAAGTGAAGCGCACGGGCGTGTGGCAGAGCACGGTCAAGCTCCTGGTGGACAAGGTCTCCACCGCTCTAGGCATGGAAGCCAGGGCGATGGATTCCGAACTCGCCGTCGCGCGCGACAAGATGGTCAAGGCACTCGCTTCGCGCATGGAGGAGGCGACCAACAAACTCATCAACGTGCATGGCCTGAGCGGGCGCAGCGGCCAGCGATTGCTGGATGTTTCACAGGAGCATTTCCAGACACCGCAACGCGTGTCCGAGAGCATCTGGGGTGCGATGGGTGGCGTGGCCACCGGAGCGATGACAGGGCTGTGGGCCGATCTTCATGCGGGAGGGTTCACCTTGGGTGGTGGCATGATTGCCGGGGCCGTGGCTGGAGCTGTAGGTGGCTATGCATTGGCCCATGGGTTCAACTTGGTGCGCGGCGATGATTCACGAGTCCACTGGTCCCGCGAGCACTTCAGAGAGCAGGTGAGGCTAGCCTTGCTCTGCTACCTCGCGGTGGCCCACTTTGGTCGCGGGCGCGGTCACTATGAAGACGTCTCAGTGCCTCTCGTGTGGGATGAAACAGTGAGCGCCACCATCACGCACAAGATGAGCGCCTGGGACCATGTGTGGAGCCTTGCGGTGAAACAAAATGCCATGCCCGAGGACGTTCATCGTGAGATGCTACGCCAGCTCAGAGATACGTCCGTGGCCACGCTGCGCCGACTTTATCCGGCAGCGAAGATCATGTTGTAATCGCGGCAATACCGGGATGAGTCGCTCGCAGCTTGTTAGGCTTCGTCCTCGTCCTCGTCGTCGTCCTGCTCCTCATCTTCACTCTCCACATCGTCATCCTTGCCGCGCTTCCGCAGTTTTTGGGTGATCACTTGGTGAACGAGTTGATGCAGATCAGCGATGCCAAACTTGGTTGCCGAAGAGGTAGGAAACACCATGGGCACATTGTCGGAGAACTCCGCCATGCTTGCGGTAAAGGCTTCGATGTTGGTGGTGGCCTTCGCGGTCGAGACTCGGTCCACCTTGGTGAAGACCAGCACGAAGGGCACGCCTTCGCCCATCAGCCATTGGGTGAAGTCGAGGTCGATCTGCTGCGGAGGAATGTTGGAGTCGATAAGCACCAGCACAGCGGCGAGATTCTGCCGCTTGGAGAGAAAGGCGGAGATCATCTTGCCGAAGCGCTCGCGATTCGTCTTTGAGACCTTGGCAAAACCAAAGCCGGGCAGATCCACCAGCCGCCAGGTTTGATTGATCGTGAAAAAATTGATCGTCTGCGTGCGTCCGGGTTGCTTCGAAATGTTGGCCAAACCCTTGCGATTGACGAAAGCATTGATGAGCGATGATTTGCCCACGTTGGATCGTCCGATCACGGCGATCTCGGGCTGGTCGGGAGGCGGGCAGGTGCCAAGGGAGATGGCGGCCGTCAGAAAGTCTGCGGACTTGATTTTCATAGGCTGGGACAAGGGCGCTCGTGCGCGGGATTACTGCGCAGGAGGTGGATCGGTGGGTTTCGTGGAGCCCACAGGTTCCATTCGGCGGAGGATCTTCTCCACGGCGTGCTTGGTCACGATGTTACCGCTGGCATCGCGGTTTTTCACCGCCAGAGCCGCGAAGGGGAAGGTGAGGACCACGTTGCGCAGGCGGAGCTGTTCCTTGAGATGAATGGTGAGCATCTGGCGGTCACTCTCGGCCTCGGACTCGTGGCGAGCGAAGTAGATGATCGCGGAACCAGGTGTGCCCTTGGTGAGCTGGTAGCCCTTGTCGCGCACGATGCCGCCGACCTTGAAGCGCTTGGCCATCACCGGGCCGTCGCGACCATCGCGGTAGAGGATCGAATACACGGCATCGTCGTCCTTCTTGAACAGGCCGAGATGGAATGGATTCTTTCCGACGAAGAACTTCGCGGCGATTTTGCTGACGGTCATGTTGCCATCGCGGGCGAAGAAGATCACATCGTCGAGAGCGCTGCACTTGCACACGGGCTCGCCCTCCTTCTTCAAACCGAAGCCTGCGAAGCCTTCCTTGGCGTTGAGGTAGAGCGTTTCGTTTTGAATGATGACTTCGGCAGCCGTGACACGCTCGAAGCTGGTAATCTCGGTGCGTCGTTGACGTCCGACGCCGTAGGTCTTCTTCAAGCGCTCGAAGTGCTTGATCGCGACCTTGGTCATCTGCTTGAGGTCCTTGTTCACCTCCTCGATCTGCTTCTCCAGGCCCACGATGTGCTCGTCGGCTTCGAAGCTGTTGAACTTGGAGATGCGCTTGATTTTGATCTCGGTCAGGCGGGCCACGTCGTCATCAGTGACCTCGCGCTTGAGGATGGTGAGATGAGGCTTGAGGCCCTTCCAGATCGCGGCCATCACGGCATCCCAGGTTTCGCACTCTTCGATCTTCCGGTAGATGCGATTCTCGATGAAGATCTTCTCCAGGCTGCTGAAGTGCCACTTGTCTTCGAGTTCGCTGAGCTGGATCTCGAGTTCGCGCTTGAGCACGTCTCGAGCGAGTTCGGCGGCGTGCTTGACGATGTCATGCACAGAGCAGAACCACGGCTTGTCGTCTTTGATGACGACGGCGTTGGGGCTGATCGAGACCTCGCAATCGGTGAAGGCGTAGAGCGCATTGATCGTCTGCTCGGGTTCGACTCCGGCGGGGAGCTGGATTTGAATATCGACGAACTCAGCAGTCATGTCGTCCACCTTGGCGATCTTGATCTTGCCCTTCTCGTTGGCGGCAACAATGGAATCCATCACGCTGCCAGCGGTGGTGCCGAAGGGGACCTCGGTGATGCGCAGGATGTTCTTCTTCGCGCCTTCCTCGATGCGGGCTCGCACACGGACGCGGCCTCCGCGCTGGCCGCCGTTGTAATCGCTGGCGTCCATGATGCCGCCTTGCGGGAAGTCGGGCAAGATCTTGATCGGCTCGTCGCGCAGGGCGGCGATGCAGGCCTCGCATAGCTCAATAAAATTGTGCGGCAGGATGCGGCAGGAGAGGCCGACAGCGATACCTTCCACGCCCTGAGCGAGCAGCAGCGGGAACTTTACGGGCAGCGTGACGGGCTCCTTGTTTCGACCATCGTAGCTGGCCGCCCACTCCGTCACCTTCGGGCTGAAAAGAATGTCCTGGGAGAACTTCGACAGGCGCGCTTCGATGTATCGGGAGGCCGCCGCGTTGTCGCCGGTGAGGATGTTGCCCCAGTTCCCCTGGGTGTCGATGAGCAGCTCCTTCTGGCCCAGTTGCACCATGGCGTCGCCAATCGAGGCATCGCCGTGCGGATGGTATTGCATACAGTGACCGACAATGTTGGCCACCTTGTTGTAGCGACCGTCGTCCTTCTCCCACAGGGAGTGCATGATGCGGCGCTGCACTGGCTTGAAGCCATCATTGATGTGCGGCACGGCGCGTTCCAGGATCACGTAGCTGGCGTAGTCCAGGAACCAGTCACCGTAGAGCGCGTCGATGTGCTTCGGCTCGGCGGCAGCGTGAGTGGCGAAGAGCGGCGAGTTGGAGGCGGAATCTTTCGAGGGCTTGGGCACGGGCAGTGGGAAAGGTGGAAACGAGGGGGCGTTTAGTGCTGAGTCTGGGGCGGTTCGTCAAGGGCGGATCGTGGAGCCGAGGGGTGAATCAGGGCAGGGGAGTGCTGTCGATCCCATAAGGTTGCCCACGATTCTGGTCCTTCTGTGAACACCTGATTTCTAATGAAGCCCAAAAGAAGTTTGCGCGGGCGGTCCATTCTCTCTACCATCGCCACCCTTCTTATGGCGAAACAAGTGTTAGGCAAAGGTCTCGGCGCACTCATCAGCACCCCAGGTGCCAGCGGTGTGTCCAAGCCCCCGTCCCTCTCCTTGCCCGCCCAGGGCGACATCGTTCGCCGCGTGACTCTTGACCTCGTGGTGCCCAGCCCGTTGCAGCCGCGCACGGAGTTCCTCTCCGAGCAGCTCACCGAACTGGTCGATTCCATTCGCGAGCACGGCATCATCCAGCCGCTGATCGTGCGTCCGGTGAATGGCAAGCTGGAGCTGATCGCTGGTGAGCGACGCTTCCGCGCCTCCCGTGAACTCGGCCTCGCCGAGGTCCCCGTCATTGTCCGTGAAGCCAGTGACCGCGACGTGCTGGAAATGGCGCTGATCGAGAACCTCCAGCGTGAGAATCTCAATCCCATTGAAGAAGCCCGCGCCTACTCGCGCCTGTCGAAGGACTTCCAGATGCGGCAGGAAGACATCGCGCAACGCGTGGGCAAGAACCGCGCGACCGTGGCCAATGCCATGCGTTTGCTGGACCTGCCCAAACGTGTCCAGGACATGCTCGCCCAGTCCGTGATCTCCACCGGTCACGCCAAGGTGCTGCTCAGTCTCAAGCAGAACGAGGATCAAGAAAACGCTGCTGGTGAAATCGTCCGCAAGGGCATGACCGTCCGCGCGGCTGAGAAGCTGGTGGCGAGCATCCTCAACCCGCCGGTCAAGAAGCCGGAGCCTGTGCTCCAGGCTGATGTGCAGCAGGCCGTTCAGGCCGTTGAGCAACGTCTCACTCGTTACTTCGCCACCAACGTCAATGTCAGCCACGCCGACAAGAAAGGTCGCATCGAGATCGACTACTACGGCATTGATGACCTTAATCGACTCCTGGCCAAGATGGGACTGGGTGACGAAGATTGATGTGAGGAGCTTTGATCGCCTCTGCATCAAATGAGGGGCATCGAGAAACACCCCGTGAAGTCGCGAACAGATTCGGGCTGTGAGGTGCGTAGGTTTGGGAGTTATGATCTCACGTTGCTTTTGTGTTCTCTCGATGTTGACGGTGTCTGCCTGGGCGCAGCAGGTGACTTTGCCTTTGCCACGGCTGCTGACGACGATGCCGATGGGCGGTCAGGTCGGGAAGTCGGTGGAGGTGACGATCACCGGGGAGAACATCGAGGATGTGACGGAGCTGATCTTCTCGACGCCGAAGATCACGGCGACGCCGGTGGCAGGCGCGACGAACAAGTTCAATGTGAGCATCGCAGCAGACACACCGGTGGGTGTTTATGATGCGCGAGTGATGTCTCGGCTCGGGGTTTCCTCGGCCCGTGCTTTCTCGGTGGGGACGCTGCCGGAAGTGGTGAGGACCAAGGCGAACAATACGCTGGAGACGGCGATGGCTCTGCCGGTGGGGACGATCTGCAATGCGACGATGACGCGCCGGGCAGTCGATTTCTATTCCTTCCAGGGCGTGAAGGGCAAGCGAGTGGCGGTGGATTGCGCAGCGGTGGGCATTGATTCGCGGCTGACGCCGGTGCTGGTGCTGGCCGATGCGCAAGGGCGGGACCTGAAGGTGAATCGCACGGGTGGCGTGATCGACTTCACCCCGGACGCGGACGGCACTCTCATCGTGAAGGTGAGCGACCTCACCTACCAGGGCGGCGAGCGGCATTTCTACCGCCTTGCCGTGCAGGAGG
>CAUJJC010000151.1 GCA_963204975.1 Verrucomicrobiota bacterium
GAATGAGGTTTCATCTCCCTGCATACCTGCTTTGCGATCTTCGCGGTGAGTATGGGTTTGGCATGGCATTTTGCTTGGCCCAAATGTATGCGACGGTGCCGGACAAGTTTAGTTTGCTGGACACACCGCAGCGCATCGCAGTCCGGCAGTTCTTGCTGCATATCATTCATGATCCAGAGTATCAGTTTGACCGCCCCCATATTGAAAGAGCACTCGATGAATATTGGATTTGGCCAACGGAACCCAACGCCTGACACGAAGGCGAACAAAACGGATGCAGGCAACGGCTCGTATGGCATCTGTCGTGTCATCGACGCCTCCCGCTCGCCGTCGCCTGATCCGAAGCGTTCGTCCTGAGCAAAGCATCAGCGGACGACCAAGGTCATTCGATTTGAAGAGAGTTCACTGAACCGAAATCAAAGACAGCAAATGGGTCACTTGGCCTTCGACGTTCATCACCGTTGCTCAGACCCGCAGCCTTCCACGCAACAAAAGTTTTTTTGCCTCTCATCTTTTTGCCTTCCCTGACTCGAAGCATAAAAGTAAGATCATCTTACACTATAGCCATCACCAAGCCGCCGTTTCTACTCCAGCCACGTCAAACCAGCCATGACCAACCTCCTGAACAGACGACCAAGGACGAACAAAACGGATGCAGATAACCGCTCTGGGCCATCTGTCGTGTCTGCCACGTCCTGGGTTCGCGGTATCTGATCCGAGGCGTTCGCCAAAAAGAATGCCTGCGATATACGACAAGATTGGTAATGGTTACAACGCTACTCGACGCGCTGATTCCCGCATCGTGGATCGCATCATTGCGCTTTTGGATCTTCCTCAGGGTAGTCGTATCATCGACATCGGCGCTGGAACGGGCTCTTATGCCAGAGCACTGGCCGACAGTGGATACGAGATGACCGCTCTTGAGCCCTCCACGGTTATGCGCGATCAGGCGGCAACAGACTCTCCGATTTCATGGGTGGCCGGAGCTGCTGAATCACTCCCGTTCGCCGATTGCTCATTTGATGGAGCCATACTGATTCTCTGCATTCACCATTTTTCCAACATGGCCGCTGCTGCCTCTGAGATTCGCAGAGTGGTGCACTCGGGGCCGGTTGTGATCTTTTCGTATGACCCAGATGCGGTCGAGTTGCCGTGGCTGTTCCATTACTTTCCGAGCTTCCGCGATCAGATTCGATCATCTTTCCCATCATTCAGCGCCATTTGCAGCCAGTTCGATGGCGGCGATTCAATCAGTGCTACTCCATTTCTGCTTCCGCACGATCTAGCGGACGGTTTTGCAGGAGCCGCTTGGCGATATCCAGAGAGATACCTAGAACAGGAGTTTCGCGATGGCACCTCCGCTTTTCGTCAGCTTGACCCGCAGTTGCGTGAGAAGGGATTGGAAGCGCTGAGACATGACCTTGAGTCGGGAGCATGGGACGCACGCTTCGGGGAGATTCGATTGCTTCAGGAATATGACCACGGCTATACATTCATCACGATCAAAGGCGAACAAAGCGCGGCACCCAACCGGATGGGCTGATGTGTCGAACTTGCCGTTTTCCAACTCCAACCTTAACTCCGCGTTCAACGCGCCACCCCGCCCATCCGGTGGGTGCGCTTAAACGTTCGTCCTCACAACGAGCAGCTGCGAGAGGTCTTCGCCGTTCGACAGCGGATCACGCTCTCACCACAGACCAACACCATGACTTGGCTGCTCGGACTGCACCGGTCATCGCGTGTCCCATCCGAGCAGACTCCCACGCCACGAAACTCCTGACCGCCCACTTTTGGTCTTCCGTTTCGCTGACTAAGAACTCAACCTCGTCACACTCCAGAGCGGGCCAACATCCCATCGCCCAGCCTAGAATGATCGATCCAATGACCTGCACCCTGAAACAACCCTCCAAGACGAACAAGACGGATGCAGACAACCGGCTGAAGGCGTCTGCCGCGCTTGCTGGGTCCATCGCAGCCGGTGTCTGATCCTGGACGTTCGTCCTGAGCAAGCAGCAGCGACCGTCCAGGGTCATCCGATCAGAAGGAAGATCACTGAAGAGAAACCAAAGACATCAAATGGGTCACTTGGCCTTCGAAGTTCTTCACCTGTCACAGACCCGCAGCCTTCCAAGCACAGAACTTTTGGACCGACATCTTTTTGTCTTCCCTCACTCGAAGCATAGAAGTAACATCGCCTCATTCGATTGCCCATCACCGAACCACCGCTACCCCTTCAGCCACGTTAACCCAGCCATGACAAACATCCTGAACGGACCACAAGAGACGAACAAGGCACTGCACCTAACCGCTGGGGGCTTGGTGTCGATCCAGCCCAACCAAACTTCAACCTCATCACCCGTCTCCACCTCATCCGCCGCCCCCAGCGGCAGGTGAGTTTAGACGTTCGGCCAACTTCGCAGCGTCACGATATGTCTAGCATAGCCACATTCTACATTCTGGAGGCATCCAAGCGTGATTCCTTTGCTGAAGCCAGACGGACAGAGAAGACACACACTTACACGAAGGGATTCTTGGGTTTCGGTAGGCGTGAGGTTGTCACAGGTGATCGCTATTTGTGGGAGTTTCTCGATCAGGAGGCTGCATCGAAGCATGACTTTGATCATTCTGGTTTCTTGATCGTTGACTACTTCTTTACGTTCATTCAGCTACCCTCACGTCTTCAGGCCCGGCTCACTGAAGCCACCTCGCCGGATGGTCACTACTATGAGTTCAGTCATTCGTTAGCGACGGCCATCGCAGGACACCTTGAGTCACATCCACCCAATCAGGCCGAGTTATCAGAGTTTGCAGCAGAGCAGGGTCACGATTCTGCTGACTACGTTCCGCTACTGACTGAGACACATTCCACCCTGACTGAGTGGCTTCGGCGTGTTTCTGCGTCGCATATTGGCGTCTTGCACGTTACCTTCTGACTGTATGGGCAGCCGACACCCACAACCAAGGCCGAACAAAACGGATGCAGGCAACGGCTCGAAGGTTATCTGTCGTGTCAGCAACGTCTTGCGCTCGCCGTCGCCTGATCCGAAGCGTTCGGCCAACTAACAGAGTCGTCCGCCATGAAAAGAACTCTGAGATTCACGCTCTACGCAGTTGGAACGCTGACAGTTTGTTACATGCTGGCAGTCATTGGCTTTAGAGCTGAACCGTCTGGATATGTGGAGGGATATTCGATCATCCGCCACGAGACGAATGATGCTCTAGAGTTTGCAGGTGGGAAGGTGACTGCCAAGACCTGTTGTGGGGACTTTCCGATGGGCACTTACGAGCGTATGGCCGACGGACGCTGGATTTGGCACAGCCAGCTAACACCGAAAGCAAAGACTGGGGACGTGCTAGTGGAGTCGCATCTATTCTGGCTGACGTTTTCTGGATGCACAACGCTCCCACACTGGAATCGTTCTGTGCGCAGAAGGCTCCTTACCCCTTTTTATCTTTAACCCTTTCTGCGGCGTCCATGGCTATAGAGCACTTTTCCTCTCCACTGACTGAAAACTGTCTGGCGCGTCAGGCCACCGCTCAACCAAGGCCGAACAAAACGGATGCAGGCAACGGCTCGAAGGCTATCTGTCGTGTCAGCAATGTCTTGCGCTCGCCGTCGCCTGATCCGAGACGTTCGGCGTCTCTAGCGCACAGCTTGCAACATGGCTGAATTTCATCACCGCTACCCGCAGAACGTTCCCGGCAGGTTCTATGTCGATGACCAATGCCTCGACCATGACCTTTGCGTCCACCTGTGCCCGAAGAACTTCAAACGTAATGACGAGGGTGGGCACTACTACGTTTACCAGCAGCCGGAGACACCCGAGGAGATTGCGCTTTGTCTTGAGGCTGCTGACGCGTGTCCAGTCGAGGCCATCGGATGCGACGGAGACCAGCCACATCTCTCCGAGCAGCAATTGGCGAAACCGTGGTGGCGTTTCTGGTAGTTCCATTTTATGCACAGTCGTTACCCAACACCCGCAACGCCGAACAAAACGGATGCAGGCAACGGCTCGAAGGCTATCTGTCGTGTCAGCAATGTCTTGCGCTCGCCGTCGCCTGATCCGAAACGTTCGGCCAAGAACAAAGGCTAGTTGCCAACGGAGAATGATCCCATGCACCAAACAAGAGTGGTCTGAGGTTCACCAGATTGCTTGTGACATAGCCAACTCGTCCCTTATGGATGACGACGTTCTAGTTGCTCATCACCACGAGCGTATGACTGAGCTGCTTGATCGCCTAGATGCGATTTACGGTCCGAACGCTAGCCTCATTGCCACCCGAGCCGATTATGCTGATGACCTCGTTGAGAGACGACGGCTATATGACAGTGCGCTGAGACTCGCGCGTGGAACTTTCGACACAGCCGAGGAAGCTGAGATACTTGAGTCTATCGCCACCCTAGACTCAGATGACACACGATGAACAGGTCCTCTGCCGCCATCAGTTCGGAACCGGTGACCGAAACAAGGCCGAACAAAGCGGATGCAGGCAACGGCTCGAAGGCGATCTGTCGTGTCAGCAACGTCTTGCGCTCGCAAGTCAGTCTGCAGCCATAAAGTCTCGCCTATGAAAACGCCCTCTGGAGATGTGCTCGACTTTATCCCGTGGCCCCCTCCTGTCGTTTCGCCGACGGGGGGTTATGGTCTGTTGGTGATGACACTGATCTTGATCGTGATGAGCGTCCGTGTCTTTTGGCGGATGCGATCCAAGCCGCCTTCACACATCTATTTTGTTGCATGCGTCCTGCCTTTGCTCATTGCCGGTTCTGGCGCATTTCTCGCCCTTGCCGCCTTTTATGAGGCATGGCCCGACAAGCTTCTTGAACCGCAGGTGAGTTCCGATATCAGGCGCGATTTCATGTTCTTCAGCGGAGCATTCCGCTTGGTGGCGAGTGGCTCAGTTGTGTCGAGCTTTTTCACCGCTCTCGGATTGCTAGCGGCGGCCATTCACGCTTCGCGCAAACGTCGGGTGGATGAACTTCGTCACGAGCCGAACAAGCTGCGGCGGGACAACCGCTACTAGCCGCTGTGTCAGCATGACTTCTCGCAACATGAACCTCACCACCGTCTCGATGCCCGCCCCCGCTAGTGGTGGTGCCAGCGCTCAAACGTTAGCCAACCCTCATCCGAGCCCGAGCGCCTGGACTTCCTCTTCGTCGAGGCCGAGGTAGTGGGCGAGTTCGTGGAGGAGGGTGGTTTTCACTTCGTCGCGGTAGGTGCGGATGTCGCCCTCGGAGTAATCCCAGAGGCTGGGGAGGAAGAGGGTGATGCGGGGGAGTTCGTCGGCGGACTGAGGCTCGGGGTCGTGACGGGCGTTGCCTTCGAAGAGGCCGAGGAGGTCGTGGTCCTCGGGGAGGGTGGCGAGGTCGATGCGGCAGCGGTCGGCCTCGGCGCGGAGGTCGGCGGGCAAGGTGGCGAGCACCTGGGCGATCACGCGGTGGGCGATGAGTTCCTGGGGACTACTGCGGGGACGCGGTGGCATATTTTTCCTTCCAGTCGGCGGGCAGGCGGAGGGGGCGGCCGAGGGGCATCTGCACGAGGGCGAGCTGCTGTCGGCAGGTGATGAGGAGGGTATCGTCGCCGTGGCGGCGCATTTCGAAGGCACACCAGAAGCGGGCGCGCTCCACGGAATCGAGCCAGCCTTTGATGACGAGTTCGTCGCCGAGGGTGGCGGGCTTGCGGTAGTCGATCTCGGTGCGGACGACGACGGGATACACCTGGGTCTGGGCCATCTCGCGGAGCTGCATGCCCATGCGGGCGGCGAGGCGGGTGCGGGCGGTTTCGATCATGCGGAGGTAGGCGAGGTTGTGCACCACGCCGCCGATGTCGGTATCGAAAAACATGACCTCCTCGCGGGTCTCGATGGTGGGAATCTCTGCCATAGCGTTCCCTCATAAACCCGCTAGCATCGCGAGGCAACGCTCATGGCTCTCTCCCTCGACTGGTATTCCACTCCGCTGTATTACGACATCATCTTCGACGCTGACACGAAGAAGGAAGCGACCTTTCTGGAGGAGGTGTATCGGATTTATGGTCGGGTGAAAGGGAAGCTGGTGCCGAGGGTGCTGGAGCCGGCGTGTGGGAGTGCGCGACTGATGCTGGAGCTGGCGAAGCGGGGCTGGCAGACGTTTGGCTTCGACCTGAGCCCGGAGATGATCGACTTCTCAAAGAAGCGGATGAAGAAGCATGTGCCGCAGCTCTGGGTGGATCGCATGGAGAGCTTCCAGGTGCCGGGGAAGGTGAAGTTCCCCCTGGCGCACACCTTGGTGAGCACCTTCAAGTATCTGCTCACGGAGGCGGAGGCCGAGGCGCATCTCCAGCGCGTGGCGGAGAGTCTTTTGCCAGGGGGCATCTATGTGCTGGGCGTGCATCTCACGGACTACGCGCAGACGACCTCGGACCACGAACGGTGGACGGGTGAACGTGCGGGCGTGGAGGTGGTGTGCAACATCCACAGCTGGCCTGCGGACAAGAAATCGCGCCTGGAGAAGGTGCGGTCACGACTCCGCATCACGAAGGGCGGGGAGACGAAGCAGCAGGAGACGGTCTGGCATTTTCGCACTTACGATGCGTCGCAATTGAGAGCGTTGCTGAAAAAGATTCCAAGTTTGGAACTTGTAGCTTGCTACGACTTCACCCATTCGCTGGAGAACCAGCGCGAGCTTGATGACAGCTACTCGGATTGCGTGACTATTTTGCGAAAGCGCTGATCACGCGGCGGTCTTCTTTTTGGCTGCCACTTTGGCCTTGGGCTTCGCTTTGGTCGCCTTTGGCGGAGCGGTGAGGCTGGTCTGCCAGTCGGGAATGGTCATCCAATCGGTGGTCAACTCGCGCCGGATGTAGTCGCTGGGCACAACGATGCCGCGCTTGATGAAGTCGAGGACTTCAGAGGGTTTGAAGGGACCGAAGTCCACGAACGATCTGCTCAAGTAGAGGGCGTCTGTCATGAGGAGGGAAGGGTGGGGGTTTTTGGGCGAGGGGTGGGAGGACCCCTCGAAATGATGGGGAGCAATTCCCCTGCCAAATATTCCGCTGGCTTCCAGCAGGCAGTGGTGACAGCGCCGTCACGGATGGAATTGGGCTTTAAACACGGATCCAAACGAATGGGACGTGAATAACCACGAATCACGGCGCACCGTCAGATTGGTGGTCATTCGTATTCATTCGTGGTCATTCGCGTTGAAAACGAAGGGCACTTCTGCGTGTCCTCCTGGCCTCTGAGCCCAGGCTGCTACGAAATCGCCTTCTGCCGGAGCCAGTGGTCCACAAGCACAAGGTGAACCATCGCCTCCACCATCGGCACCGCACGCGGAAGCACGCACGCATCGTGGCGGCCACGAGCTGCGAGCGTGGTCTCTTCGTGCGCATTGGTGATGGTTTTCTGCTCCATCAAGATGGTGGCCGTGGGCTTGAAGGCGACGCGGAAGACGATGTCCTCGCCGTTGCTGATGCCGCCCTGGATGCCGCCGCTGCGATTGGTGCGAGTGCGGACGCGGTCGCCGTCCATGTAGAACTCGTCGTTGTGCTCGCGCCCGGTGAGCAAGGTGCCGCCGAAGCCGCTGCCGATCTCGAAGCCCTTGGTCGCAGGCAGGCTGAGCATGGCCTTGCCAAGGTCCGCCTCCAGGCGGTCGAACACGGGCTCGCCAAGGCCGGGAGGCACGCCCCGGATCACGCACTCGATCACGCCGCCCACGGAATTCCCCTCGCTGCGCACCTGGGTGATGAGGTCGATCATGGGCTCCACCATGGCCGGATCGCCGGTGCGGACGATGTTGCTCTCCACCTGCTCGGCGGTGACGGTGGAGGGATCGACGTTCGCGGTCAGCCCCTGGATCGTCTTCACGTAAGCGACGGCTTCATAAGCTGGCAGGGCGGCCTGCAAGATTTTGCGAGCGATGGCTCCGCCAGCGACGCGACCGATGGTCTCGCGGGCGGAGGATCGGCCGCCGCCACTGACGGCGCGGATGCCGAACTTCGCATCATAAGTGTAGTCCGCGTGGCTGGGGCGGTAGGCAGTCTGCATCTCGGTGTAGGCCGAGGGACGTTGGTCGGTGTTGCGCACCAGGATGCCGATGGGCGTGCCGAGCGTCTGGCCGTCGAGCACGCCCGAGAGGATCTCGGCGCGGTCGTCTTCCTTGCGGGGCGTGACGATTTTGCTTTGTCCTGGGCGGCGGCGATTCAGCTCGTATTGGAGGTCGGCCTCGGTCAAGGCGATGCGTGGCGGGCAGCCATCGACGACGACACCGACGCCGACGCCGTGAGATTCCCCGAAGGTGCTGATGCGGAAGAGAGTGCCGAAGTTGCTCGCCATGGTGTGAAGGCCGTGACCATGCCACCGCGATAAAGGCGGCGCAACGAGGGCGGCAAAGTTTGTGAACGAAGGCTTTCCTTCCTGGGCTGCTGTGATAAAACCGCCGCTATGAAAAGCCCCTTTTGCCTGTGCTGCCTCGCTGCCGCTGTGCTGACGCTTTTGCCCGGATGCAACAGCCCGGCTGCGAAAGGCATGCTCAACAACACCCTCGGCGTGCCGATCCGATTGCTGCAGGCCATGGGACGCACCGCCGGGATGGTGTCCCAGGCAGATCAACCCTCCGAGAGCCCTGAGGCCGTGCGCCTACGTGGCCAGCAGATCGAGCAACGCGGACCTCATGGCCCGGTTCTGCCGTCGAGTCCCTCGGCCACTAACGTGGTGCAACGCTAAGCTGTGCTCATGGCCAGACGCCCAGCCGTCTTCTTTGATCGCGATGGGGTGGTGAATGTCTCGCCCGGCGATGGCTACGTGCTCAGCTGGTCGGGGTTCGAGTTCAGCCCCGGCCTCTTCGAGGCGACGCGCCTGTGCCGGGATCGCGGCTATGCGCTCGTGATCGTCACCAGCCAGCAGGGCGTGGGCAAGGGGCTGATGTCCCAGGCGGACCTCGACTTCATTCACCAGCAGATGCAGGACACGTTGCGCGTCCAAGGCGCGCCCTTTGATGCCATCGAGGCCTGCACTCATCTGTCGGGCACCTGCACCTGCCGCAAGCCGAGCCCCGAGATGATCCTTCGCGCCGCCGCCGAGCTGGACCTCGACTTGTCCCAGTCCTGGCTCGTCGGCGATCACGACCGCGACATTCAGATGGCGATCAACGCCGGTGTGCCGCACACCATTCGCGTCCTCAGCCACCACGCGCCAACTGTGTCCGCCGAACACACGATCTCCAGCCCCGCCGAGTTGCCTGCGTTGTTAGGCCAAGTGCTACGGGCAGGCGGGTAGCTGCTGGATGCTGGATGCTGGATGCTGGATGCTGGATGCTGGATGCTGGATGCTGGATGGCGATCAAGATGGGAAAAACATCCCACTCTGACCATCCAGAATCTGGAATCTAGTGACCAGTGACCAGCACTGAGCCTACAGCTTCATCGCGTAGTGGACCTGGCGGGCCACTTCCTCAAAGCCACACGAGGGATACAAATGCTGGCCGACGGCATTGCTGGCCATCGTTTCGATCACGGCGACGTGCAGGCCCTGGTCGCGAAAGTAGCCGAGCGCGTGATTGATCAGCCGACGGCCCAGCCCAAGTCCGCGAGCTTCTTCGGTCACGGCCATGTTCGGGATGCGACCCCGCGAGTTGTGACGATCCACCCGCGTCGTGATGTAGCCCAGGATCTGATCGCCGCGCACCGCGAGGAACACGCCGTCGGGGTTCGAGGCGCAGTCGTCATCAATATGATCCGCTTTCCGCGCCTTCCAGCTCCGCTCGTTCCACTGGCCAAACCTTTCCTCCAGCATCTGCTCCAAGGCCACGCCACTGAACGAATCGACCGTGATCTGGCGCAGCACGGGCAGATCAGTGGGTCGGAAGGTGCGAAGGGTGATGTCAGTCATGCGGGAACACTTACGACTCTGAAAACCGAAAGCATTCGAATCTGTCTCGCAAATCCTGCCCTCGCATTTGCACGCCCGGCTCAGCGTGCTACGCTCGCGGCCCCCGCCAAGGTGGCGGCCGTTACTTCCTCCAAACCTCGACACACTCATGGGCAAGACACTCTTCGCAAAAGTCTGGGACTCGCACGCGGTCCGCACACTCTCGAACGGCCAAACGCAGTTCCTCATCGACACGCATCTCGTCCATGAAGTGACCAGCCCGCAGGCCTTCGGAATGCTGCGTGATCTTGGCCTGAAGGTCGCCTACCCGAGCCGCACCTTTGCGACCGTGGACCACATCGTGCCGACTGACAGCCAGGTCGCGCCCTTCGCTGATCCTTTGGCCGAAGAAATGATCCAGGCGCTGAACAAGAACGCGCAGGAGTTCGGCATAACCTACTTCAGCCTCGCCACTGGCAAACAAGGCATCGTGCACGTGGTCGGACCTGAGCAAGGCATCACGCAGCCGGGCACCACGATCGCGTGCGGCGACTCGCCTACTGCCACGCACGGCGCGTTCGGCGCGATCGCGTTCGGCATCGGCACCACGCAGGTGCGCGAC
>CAUJJC010000152.1 GCA_963204975.1 Verrucomicrobiota bacterium
TCCGGGCGCGTGGGAGTTCCAAGCCATCGACACCGAAAGCCCCTACATGGATGAACGCCCCCTGCTCGTCGCTGGAACCCCCGAAGTCCGCGAATACCGCATGCGCTTCTGGGACAAAGGCACCCCCAACGGCGACTGGACTGATGTGGTGAAGGGGACCGTCAGTCCGTGATGACCAAGACCGGTAGGCAGTAGAATGGGGGCAGCAGAATAAAATGCCTGATCCCTGAGAACCCATCATTCTACTGCCCCCATTCTACTGCCTAACAACCTTCTCCTTTAACGCCATGCCCTTCGATCCCACCAAACCCGCGAACAACTCGCCTGCCTCCAGCGCCGAGATGCGCAGCCAACTCACCTCGCTCAACGTTGACATCCAGCAACGGGCTACCCAAGCCGATCTCGCCAACGCCATCGCGAGTGCCTTGGCCCAAACCAGCAACAACAGCAACGGCGTGAGCACTTTCGGCCAAGGGGCCGATGGCAGCTACAACCCGAGTCAGATGCAGGACCTCATCAACAAGGTGGATGAACTGATCAGTGCGTTGAGACGCTAACGATCGCTTTTAGCTAGAGATCAGCTCAGTGCGGAGAGGTTGAATGACATGGCGATAGCTCTCGCGCAGGAGCGTGATGTCCGTCTCGATGGCGAGGTGAGTGAAACCGAGCGCTTGCAGCTCGGCAAAGTCATCCGTTTGGCGACAAAACATCCCGCAAGCCTTGCCTGCTTGTTTGGCAGCCGCCGCGACCTCCTTGATGCAAGCGGCGAAGTCGAGCTGCGTGCGTTCGGGGTAGGATTGAAGCTGGAGTTTCAAATCCATCTGCCCGACGAAAAGCACATCCACCCCATCCACCGCCGCGATGGCATGGGCGTTCTGCACACCTTCGATGGTCTCGATCTGCGCATAGAAAACTGGAGTCGGCATCTCGCGTTGCAGACCATATTGAAAGCCGCGCACCATCCCTGCCAGCCCCCGACCCCCACGCGGCGGATAGCGCATGGCTCGCACACAAGCCTCGGCTTTCTCGGCGGTAGAAACCATCGGCACCATGATGCCAGCCGCACCCCAATCGAGCGAACGTGCGATCTGCTCTGGATGCGGTGCGCCGACACGCACGATGGCCGCCGCATGGCGAATGACTTGGATTTGCGAGAGCACATTGGCTTCGGTGCCGCAGCCGTGTTCGAGATCAATGAGCAGCCAGTCAAAGCCGCTGGCATCGGCAAGTTCGGCGACGATGGGCGAGCCTGTTTGCAGCCAGGAGCCGAGTTGGAGGTCGGAGTTGTGAGCTAGGTTTGGCATGAAGGGGCCGGGGTGGGCGGGATGAACGTGCAATCAGAGCATACGCCGTCGCGCATCGTTTTCTCAGTTGGATGTGATGTTGGTAATGAAGCCATGAAGGAAGAGACGAGCGGGCCGTATGTGTCTCACCACATGAAACTCATTCACCTTGCCACCTGCCTCCTCGCGCTTGTTTGCTCACACTCTGCCACAGCGCAGGAAAAAGTCTTCAAAGCTGGCGCGGCCACGAGCAACATCACGCCACCGCTGGGCATGGAGATCGTGGGAAACTTCGCTCCAAGACCCATCGCGGCGCATGTGCATGATGAGCTGCATGCCCGCTGCCTGGTGCTTGATGATGGTGAAACGAAGCTCGCCTTCGTCGTGGCGGACACGATCTCGCTCGGGCGCGATGTGTGGGACGAGGCGAAGGAGAAGATCGAAGCCGCCACGGGCATTCCGCGCTCGAACATGATGTTCTCCGGCACGCACACGCACTCCAGCGTGTCCGCTTTGACGAACAAAGATTCCTCGCTCGACTACCGCCGCCTCATCATCTCACGAGTGGTCGATGGTGTGCGCCGCGCGGTGAACAACCTGGAGCCCGCGAAGATCGCGTGGGGAGCCGGAAAAGTGCCGCAGCATGTCTTCAACCGCCGATGGAAGCTCAAGGAGGGCATGACAAACCCGAATCCCTTTGGCGGGCTCGACCGCGCGGTGATGAATCCCGGCGGCACGGTTCGCCTCAAGCTCGCCGGACCGGCGGGACCGACGAATCCCGAGGTCTTCTGCCTCTCCGTGCAGGCGGCGGATGGGCGTCAGATCGCGTTGATGGCGAACTACTGGCTGCACTACGTCGGTGGCGTGCCGCGCGAGCATTTGTCCGCGGATTACTTCGGCGAGTTTTGCCGCATCATCGAAATGAAGCTCGCTTCAGGCCCCGAGCATCCGCCGGTGGTCGGACTGCTCGCAAACGGTCCGTGCGGCGACGTGAACAACAACGACTACAGCGGCAAGACGCCCGCCGTGAAACGTGAGCCGTATGAAAAGATCAAGATCGTGGCCGGCGACCTCGCCGCCGAGGTGCTGCGCGTGCGTGAGACGCTGCAACATGCGGACTGGGTGCCGCTGAAGGCCGCCGTTGCTGATTTGGAACTCGCCGTGCGTCGTCCCACGCCGCAAATGATCGCCTGGGCCCAAGGCGTGCTCGCCAAACCGAAGGATGCCGCCGAGGTGCATCGCCTGGAGCAGCCCTACGCCGAGCGCACGCTAGCCGCCCGTGATGCGAAACCGGACACCGTGAGCTGTGTGATGCAGGCCTTCCGCATCGGTGATCTCGGCATCGCCTCGATCCCCTTCGAGGTCTTCACGGAGATCGGTTTGGAAATCAAAGCCAAGAGCCCCTTCACCGACACCTTCACCATCGAACTCGCCAACGGCAGCAACGGCTACCTGCCCACGCCACCGCAGCACGACCTCGGCGGCTATGAGACATGGCTCGGCACCAACCGCGTCGAGCGCGAGGCCTCCGTGAAAATCACCGCGAAGATTCTGGAGCTGCTGGCGCAGGTGAAGTGAGGCCTTTCACCTGGCCTTGGGCTTCAAATGCTTGTCGAAGAATCCGAGCACGAGCGGGCGGAGATCGCGCTGCTTCGGCTGGAGGTGAAAGGTGTGCGGCGCATCGGGGATGATTTCGAGCTGATAAGTCGCGCCGGCGGACTTCATCGCGGCAGCGAGCGCCTCGGAGTCGGCCACGGGCACCGTTTTGTCCGCAGTGCCGTGCAGGATGAGCAGGGGCGGGTCTTGTTGGTCGATGTGAGAACGTGGATCGGCCTGCTTGTAGAGCTCCGGAGCCTCGGCACGCGTTTGGCGGAACATGGTGAGGTTTCGCTGCTCAAAACACAGCACGGGTCCATACAGATCGACGGCGCATTGGACGCGGCTGTCACCTTCGCCGGGAGGATCGAGTTCACCGCCGCAGAGTCCGACCATCGTCGCGAGATGTCCGCCCGCGCTGCCGCCGATGACACCGATGTGCGCAGGATCGACGTTCAGGCGTTCCGCATGCGCCCGCAGCCAGCGCACGGCCGTTTTGCAGTCGTGGATGTTTTGCGGCCACGTCGGGCCTGGGTGCTCGCTGTTCGCTAAAACGTAGTCGATGCTCATGCCGACATAGCCATTCAGCGCCAGCGTGGTGCCGATGTTGATCTCGCGTGCCGCCCGCTTCTGCCCACCCGACCAACCGCCACCGTGAATGATCACCACAGCGGGAAACTTCTGCCCTGGCTGCGGATTCGCAGGCAGATACAGATCCGCCTTCTCCTTCCGACCAGCGCCGAGGAAATCGACATCGTGCTCCGTGCGGATGGTGTCAGCGGCGAAGGCGCCGGTGGCGAAAAGGAGGGTGAGTAGGCGTTTCATCGGGCCCGTTTGGTGAAGGTTTTGCTGTCTAGCACGCGACCGTCATCGAGGACTTTCAGCTCCGATTTGAGCGTTCCTGCCTCGCGGTCGAGCGTGAGGAGGTGGTAGCTCGCGGCTTTGTCGGAGAAGGCGGCCTGCGGATCGTGGCCGAAGGTGCCGTTGCCGCGCACGGAGCTGTTGTAGTAGGTCATGCCGTCCACCTCAGTGCGCTCGGCGTGGTAGCACTCGCCGGAGATGGCGATGCTGCCTTTTTCAAGGACGCGCTTCCATCCACCCTCGGCGTGACGGCGCACGGTGCCGCCGGTTTCGCCATACATCGTCACGACGAAGCCCGCTTTCGTGGCATTCATCGTTTCCTCGAACCATCGGAACTGCTCGGAGTCCTTGTCGAACGCGTGACAGGCCTGGTTCGGCTTTCCGAAGTCGCCCGTGTGGCTCATGTCCACGCTGATGAGGCGGAGATCAAAGTCCGGCACGTCCCAGGCCCAGATCCACTCCTTGCCCGGCAGCGCGAAGAACTTCCGGTAGCCCGTGGCCTCGATGTCATAGCCCGGCTCTTCCATGCTGAGGCCGTTCGGACGGATTTTGCGGTCCAGATTGCCGAGCGAGACCATGAGCGGCGTGCTTTTGAAAAGGTCCGCCTGTGTGTCGATGGCTGTGCTGTGGGACTTCGTGGCTTCCTTGTCAGCCTGCGTGGCAAATTGATACTGCATGGCCGTGTCGCCTGCGGAGATGAGCAGATGCGGATCGTCCTTCTGGATCGCCGCAAAGCTCAGCTTCGCATCCGCACGGATGTTCGCCACGACAGCGATGCGCAGCAGCTTCGATGGATAGCCCTTGAAGGTGTTGACCTCCGAAACCTGGTCCCCGCTCTTCACGCGGTAGTGATAAACGGCATCTTTTTGAGTCAGCGGGATCTCCACATGATGCAGCGTGCGGCTGCCATCCACCTTCACGCGCTCACCGAGCTGCGGTGACGTGCCAAACTCGACCACGGAATCCCCCGGATTCGTCGTCTCCCATGAGATGACGATCTTTGAGTTGTCCGGCGACTGATGCGTCATCCAGATACGCTCGACTTTCGCAAAGGCGGCGGTGCTCAAAAGAGCCAGCGTGAGGGTGAGGAGGGTCGGTTTCATGGATGGAAAGCCTCAGCCATACGTCCTCCGCATCATCGTTCTTGAGCATCACTTGCCTGCAAAGGCTCGCAACACTTCGTTGTAGAAGCCCCAATTGCCCTCGCCGAGGGCGTTGAGCACGAGATTTGGGTTGTGCGGGATGTCGGGGAGCTGGCGGTAGGTGTGTGGGATCTTCAAAGTGTCGAGGTGCTGCTTGAACTCACGATTGAAGCCGAGCGTCTCATCGCGATCGCCGATGATTTGGCGGATGACGAGGCCGGAGCGCAGCTTTTCGGCGTTTTGCTCGACGATCTGCCACGGGCTCTGGGCGCGGTAGTAGGCCATGTCGCCGCCATAAACGTTGCCGAGCACCTGATCGCGGCCACGTGGGCCGGCGCGAGGCGCTTCATTGAAATCCGGCTGCAATGGCCCGGCACCGAGCAGCGACACGGCGGCGAAGAGCTGCGGATGTTTGAAGCCCAGCCGTGCCGCGCCGTAGCCGCCCATGCTGAAGCCTTCGATGACGCGTCCTTCACGCTTCGCCTGCGTGCGGAAGCTGCGGTCGATGTGTGGGATGAGTTCCTCGATGAACATCGTTTCGAGCTTCACCGAGCCATCTTTCCAATCACACCACATGCCCATCGGCAGGCCATTGGGGAAGACCATGATCATTGGTGGGATTTTGCCGACTCGCATGGCCTCACCATAACGCTGCGCCACCTGCGCGGCAGAGCCGGGCGAACTGCCGCCGCTGCCATGCAACCAGTAGAGCACGGGGAAACGATGCTCCTTCTGCGTGTCGTAGCTCTCCGGCGTGAAGACATAGCAACTCACCTGCTCGTCGGCCGTTTTGCTATCAAAAAGCACGCGTTCAAGGCTCGGCGTCGTGGCCCCCGGCAGCACCCAGACATGCCTTTGCTGGGCAAGGGCAGCGGATGATGCGAGCAGGGCGAGGAGCAGGACGAATTTCATGCGCAGGCTGGAACCCGCGTGAACGGTGATGGTTTCGTCTCTGTGTTCTGCTTGGCGAAGACTCAGCGCATCGTGCAGGCTGAAACGAAAGTGCGAAAAGACTCTGGCTGCCTCTTATGCACATCAACACGACCGAAAGCCTCTGTGCTGGCGGATGGCTCAGGGCATGAAGGCTATAGTGTAAACACCACTCTTCGGAATCAGTTCGAAGCGCAGGAACCCGTTGGCGAATTGTGGGACGAAGCTTTTGCCTGCTTCCGTCTGGATCACGGCTCGTTGTGCATCATGGCCCTCTGGCAGAGTCACCTCCAGTGTCAAAGGCTGGTCGTAGAGCGTGGCATCCGTGACGCAATCGAGCTGGAAAGTGAGACTTTTCGTGTCGGATCTCACCAGGGTGAGCTTCGCGCAGCTGCGCTCGGTTTGATACTTGTGGATGTCAGCCATGCCGGCGATCCAGAGCTTGTCCTGATGCTCTTTGGCGATGTCGAGTGCTGCACGGAAGTTCGCCTCGCTGCTGCTGAGGCCTTCGCCGATGTAGTGGTAATGTGCGCGGCACCACAGGCCGCGCTCCAAGTGAGTTTGTAGCGCCTTGCGGAAGGCCTCCACACGTCCGCCGTAGCTGTCATCCATGCCGAGCGAGCCACTGGAGGCATCGAACTGATGATACTTGTCGAGGTAATAGCGCAGCGTGCGCGTGGTCTCCCACAGCGTGCCACCGCCGAGATTCAGCGCTGTGAGTTTGCTCTTGCCGGGTGTGAGTTTCCAA
This sequence comes from Verrucomicrobiota bacterium, assembly GCA_963204975.1. Lineage (GTDB taxonomy): Bacteria > Verrucomicrobiota > Verrucomicrobiia > Verrucomicrobiales > Verrucomicrobiaceae > JAEUHN01. The sequence continues at coordinate 6,561 of CAUJJC010000152.1, forward strand.
ATCGCCTCCGCTGCACTGCCGATCTCACGCTCCATGTCCTCGTCGCCCTTCGCGCCGCGATGGTGCGCGGAGTGGTTCGCCAGCTCCATGTCGCCCTGCTTCATCACGGCCTCCCATTCGGTGTGCTGGGTCTCGAAGGAGTAGTTCTGTCGGCTGCCGGGCTCTTTCGGCCCTGGATTGACCATGAAGGTGCCTTTGAAACCGTATTCATGCAGGATGGGAATGGCTTTGCTGAGGTGCGTGGGATGCGAGTCGTCAAAACGAATGCTCAATGCCGCGGTGCGTCCCTGCGGCCAGTTCGCAATGCGCACCTGTGCGCCGCTCGTGGCATCCTGGATCACGCGCTCTTTGTCTGAAGTGATGCGCGGCAGCGGCACAGAAGGCTCCATGGCTTGCACGATGAACGCGCTCACCTTCTCGTTGATCGGCACGGTGAGATTCTCCCACTCAATGCCGGAGCGTCGCACGAGCATCGCGGTGCCAGTTTCATCTCGCACCTCCACATCATTTGCAGGCCAGACATTGCGTCCCGATTTCGGAAGTTCCACGCGCACACTCAGCGGCTGTGATTCACCCATGCGTTCCACCTGCACCCGCAGCTTGAACTTGTCCAAACTCACCGCGCTAACCTTCGCGGGGCCTTGATAGCGATCGAGCGATACCTTCACACCGCCAAGATCGGGCGATTGGGCATGAACACCTACGATGGAAAAGAGGCCGAGAAGGATCCGTCGGATCAAAATCATAAAACAAGGTGCTACTTCAATTTCTCAAACAACTCCTCAAGCCCCGCAACGATCTTCGTGGAAGCATCGACTTCGAGGCAGCTTGATCTCGCACGCCAGGTTTCGTAGCCACCAAGCGCGTGATGCTCGGGCGTGGGCAGGTAGCCGTGGTAGGCATTCGCCAACGAGACGGTGAAAGTGGGTGAATGGCGCTTTTTCAGCTCCAGGCCGATTTCAACAAAGACCTCGGCGGGAATCGCGGAAACATACAGGTCGCCGATCTTCATGATTTGCAGCGGTGCGGAGATTTTGGCCGGAAAATCGGCCAGCAGCACGGTTTCACGCGCATAGACCTGCTCCATCGTTTCCATGCGCGGGAAGAGCTTCGACTGCTTCATGACCTCGCGAGCTTTTTCAACCACCTCCGGGGTAGGGATGCGCAAACCAAGCTCGATTTCTTTTTGCGCGACAGCGAGCGGCACCGAGTCGGCATGTTTCACGGTCTTCACCGCAGCCGCGACGGCCTGCGCGACATCGTTCGCGACGATCTGGATACGACCATACGGCGCTTCCTTCGCCTGACCGCCGCGGAAGTCGATGTTGTTGATGTCGCCGCTGGTGCCGTTGGACATGATGCCGACGAATTCCGGACCCGCGCCCAGCAACTGGCCGATCTTCACCGCGAACGCGCCAAAGTAGTCTGCCGAGATGTGGCCTGGGCCGACACCGCCGACGTAATGCAGCGAGTAGTTCGCGAGCAAGGCGAGCGGTTTGCCATCGGCACTTTGCACGCTGATGAAGCTCACCTCCGGATCAGTGGGGCCGGCGGGTTCGACGAGGTTTGGGTTGTTGATGCCGGGATTCGTCTTCACCTGATCCGTCGTAA
>CAUJJC010000153.1 GCA_963204975.1 Verrucomicrobiota bacterium
GGTCCCAGGCCTCGCCGTAGGGCGGATCATCGGGCAGCGAGCGATGGAGATGGTTGGAGAGCTGGCGACCACCCCAGACGCGCGTCTGGTAGAGGGGAGTGAATTGTAGCAATGAAGAGGCCATGAGATCCTGAGCTGCCGGGACGTTTCCTGGCAGTGACGGAAATACTAGCGAGTTCGCCAGCAGTGAGTCGAGTCCCCATTTGCGGGGCTCGACGAGGGAATGGGGATCAGGGAACGACTTCTCCCGAACCAGTGTAGATCCACTTGAGGACCTTGCCGTTCTTGACCTGTGCCTGAGCATCCTGCTCGAACTTACCGAATGGAGTCTCGGCTTCGAAGGTGACGATCACGGACCAGAAATCGACATCCTTGTCCTTCTCGCGGGTAACGTCGCCCCACTTCTTGATGTTCTCGAGTTTGATCTCGGTAACTTCGCCCGACTTCATGCTGGCGAGCAGGATGGGGTAGGTGCCGTCTTTGTCTTTGACCGGCTTTTCATCAGCGCCACCAGCGCTGCCGCCTTTGGCAACAGCGGTCCCTTTGGGGGCAAGCGCTTGCTGCTTTTTCATCTCGAAGATGCGTCTCTGACGTTCGGTTTCGTTGACCTTGTAGGTCTCATAGACGGTGCTGATGATGTCTTTGATGTCGGTATCAGCGATAGCGAGCTTGCCCTTAAATTTGCCATCGGGCGAAGGCGAGACGACGAGGTCGGTTCCGTCTTGAGTGATGGCGAAGGCATTACCGCCTGCTTTCAACTGCGTGGCACCGATGGCGCTCTTCACTTCCACGTCTTTGGAAATCTTGATGGCGCGAGGGAAGACGGTCTTGGGCAGCACGGTCCAGTTTTGAGTGATCTCATCCAGTGGACGGAAAGTCGGAGGCACGAACTCGCCTTCCTTGGGCTTGGGTGGTTCGGGTGGCGGAGGAGGTGGTGCCTCGGCGACCATGGGCTTGGGTTCCGGCTTGGGCTCGGGTTTAGGTTCTGGCTTGGGCTCGGCCTTCAGGACCACCTTGGGCATGTCGATCACCACCTCGGGCAGTTTCTCAGGCGCGGGCGGCGGTGCGGGGGGCTTGTCGATGCCGAAGTAGGCACCGAAGGGGGGATACACATACTGGTATGCTACCCAGCCGATGGCGACAGCGCAGAGGAGTGCGAGGAGAGGTTTCATAGATTCGCGGCGAGCATAGGCATTGTGGTGATAGGTTTCAACTCACCACATGCACTGGAGCAAGATTAACGCACAGGAGCGCCAGTTCTTGGGGATCAGGAGCCCGAGGTGGCCTGCTGCTCGGCGTGATTCTTCTGGGCGATCTTCCGTGCTTCGCTCACCAGCAGCGGGCAGACCTCCATGCAGAGCAGGGGGATTTCGCCTTCACTTTCGAGGCGCTGGGCCTTGATCGTGGCTGGACCGCTGAGGGGCTGATCAGCGGTGAGGCCCCAGACAATGCGCCGCTGGCATCGAGTGGCGGAGTCGCAACACGAGGCAACCATCTGCATCGCTTGGTCATCGCGGATGGTATTGGTGAATCGATACATGCCAGTCTGCCGACTCAGATTGCTGCGCAAAGGCACGCCCTGGAGCTTGCCTTGCTCCTCCGCCATCGCCATGCCCGCAGCGGCTGGGTAGGCGATGTCGAGAGCGAGGAGGAGTTCCTCCAGCGAGTCCACAGAGACCTGCCAGCCGCGAATGAGATTGGGGGCGGACTTGAGCGCGCGGAATTCGCCCTGGGCGTCCAGCTTGACGATTTCGCGGAGGGATTGCGCTCCCTGGTGGCTGGAGAGCGAGGTGCTTGCCGCATCGTCGATGTGGCGAATGACAAAGCCGGTGCCCTGGGCTTCGACTTGGATCTGGCCGATGCGCAGGAGCCCCTTGCCGAGCTTCGATTGCAGCCAGGGGATGATCTTTGACTCCGTCATTCGGGACGATGCGGAGGGCTGGTGCTTGCGGTCGAAGTCGATGACCTGATCGAGGATCACATCCGCCATGTGCGATTCCGTTCCGATGGCGCTGCTGTAGTAAAGACTGCGCCCGTGCAGATGATGAGGATTGTGCCGGAAGACTTCACGCTGGCTGGCTGCGGCTCCGGTTTCGGTCTCGAAGCCGAGGAGCACCGGGATGTCCTGGTAGCTGTGCAGCCCATCGGCGATGAAGAAGGGCACCACCACGACGTTCGGACTGCGGGTGAGTTCGTGCCATTCATTGACCAGAGGCTTCTCCTCCATGTAGGCGTCGGCGACCTCGGCAAATCCGTAGCCACCGTCGCGAATGAGCGCCACCTGCTGCTCGATGACCTTGCGGCTGTTCTCGTTCAAGCTCGTGCCATGGCCCACGATGATAAGGGCTGTCTGATCACGCGGCACACCAGGTGCCACCTCGTCCGCGCGCTGGAGCAGCAGCTTGGTCATGTTCGGGTGGATGCCGACGGGATCGCAATAATACAAGGTCTTGTCTGCGATCTGGGTGATGGGACCGGTGACCTGAAGCTCACGCGGCAGCACCTGCTGGCAGAAGTAGCCTTCGCTGATGAAGTTCGGCACCAGATACACCTCCGGGCTCTCGACCATGGCATACACCTCGCGCATCGACGGCTCCTCCTTCCAGAAGGCGCAGGCCACCTCGGCAAAGATTCCCTGGCGGCGAATCTCGTCCGCGTGCTGATGCGTGGGCGTGCTGGAGTCGGGGTTCAAGGTGGAACCATGACCGATGATGACGAGCGCGGCGTGGGATTTGGAAAGGGTGGGGGAAGACATGTGCGAAAAGGCGGAGGGCATTACGCCGCGCGCGGTCGCAGGGTGCTGCGGAGGTGACTTTTTGGAAGTAGAAATGCAAACCCGTGGCCGAAAGCGGATCGCAATCCGCACTCTGGGTGAAGTCTCGATTGAATCCGTCCACACCTCGCGGACGCCCTACAGCAGCGGTCCACTTGAGGTCCCGTGCTCCACGAAAAGCAGGATGTCATCGCTCGATGCCGTTCTATCATCCGCAGCCCGATCATGACTAACCAGCAACGACTCGTTCTTCTCATCGCTATCTTGATGATCGCGTTGGTGGTGCGTCTGCGTTCGTGTCGTCAGCCTCCGCCGAGCCCTACATCCCCGACAGTGCCAGTGCTTCCGGCTTCCACCTCGGCAGCAGTTGTTCCCTCTGCTGCATCATCGGCGGGCTCACCCGAGGCAAACTCAACCGCCGCACCCACGAGCACTCCACCACCTTCCACCGGCATGATCTCGATGACGTTTCGCTTTGAGAAAGGCCGGTGCGTGGAGGCTGTGCGCGAAACGGTGGCCAACGTCGCCGTGCGACCGCTGCGACGTCTGGAAGGCCAGCCGGGCATCTACCACCGGATCGTCAGCTCCGAGGGAACCGTTTTGTTCGAAAACCTAGTGCCTGATCCGCGCCGTGTGCCGTGGGACACGACGGACGACGGCAAGCATCTCATTGGCGGCGTGGCCACGCTGAACGAGATGCCGCTGATCCTCCGCCTGCCAGCCGACGTCCATGGCAAACTCGAAATTTACGAGGTGACGGATGTGAATTGGACGAGATCAACACTCGACAAAGCAACCCGTCTCGTGGGAGACTTAAACCTATGATGCGCCTGATCCTCCATTTCGCGATCCTATCGCTGTTTTTGGGCCAGTTCGCGAGAGCCCAGTCCCTCGTGACCATCACTGAAACCGGAGCCCGCAGTGCGCGGCTGAATTTGGTCATGCTGTCCGAGGGCTACACCGCCGCCGAACTGAGCGCGAACAAGTTCAAGAACGACGCCACAACGATCTCGAACGCGCTGCTGAACACGGAGCCGTTCAAGAGTTACCGCCCGTTCTTTAATGTGTATGGCATCGCCGTGGCCTCGGCGCAGTCCGGCGCGGACATGGGCTCGGCGGGCACCTCACGGAACACGTATTTCAATGCCTTCTTCTACGATCCGCCGCTGGAACGTCTGCTCGTTATCGACAGCACCGGCTACAGTCGCGCCACCACCTTGCTCAACACCTTCGTGCCCGAGCGTGACATTGTGCTGGTGATCGTGAACGACACCAAATACGGCGGCTCCGGTGGGACGTATGCGGTGACTTCCACTAATGGCAGCGCCGCCGAGATCGCCATCCACGAGATCGGCCACAGCTTCGCCGACCTCGGTGATGAATACGATTACCCCGGCGGCACGGAGGCCGAGACACCGAATACCACGCAAGAAACGCGGCGGGCATTCATCAAATGGAATCACTGGATCAATTCCACCACACCCATTCCCACCGCCGAGACGGCTTCCTATGGCAATGGACTGGCCGGTTTGTTTCAAGGGGCCGCCTACAACAAGACTGGCTGGTATCGTCCCACGCTCGACTCCAAGATGAACACTCTCGGCACGCCCTTTTACGCCGTGAACGAGGAGGCCATCGTGCTCTCGATCTACAATCGCGTCAGCCCGATCACCAGCTCGACACCTGCATCCACGGTGAACGTGAACCAGCCGAACCAAACGATGACCTTCAACGTGGACGGCCCCAACACCGCCGGCACTGCGCCAGCGATCAAGGTGGAATGGAAACTCAATGGTGTGGTGATTCCTGGCCAGACGGGGCGCACACTCTCGCAGTTCTCCACTCCCATCGGCAATGGCACGCACACGCTCGTGGCAAATGTTTACGATCCCACGACGAAGGTGCGCAAGGACACTTCCGAGCTGCTCAAGGACTCGCGCACCTGGACGCTGAATCTGAGCCATCAAGGCCCTGCTGCACCCACGAACCTCGTTGCGGTGGCGAAACTCAACGGCAGCATCGACCTCACCTGGACGGACAGCGTGACCGATGAGGCTGGCTTTGTTATCGAGCGAGCCCTGGGCACCTCCACCGTCTTTGCAGAGGTGGGACGTGTGGCGACGGACGCGATCTCGTTTTCCGACACCACGACCACGGCAGGTCTCAGCACCAAGTATCGTGTGCGGGGCATCAATAGTGCCAACGCGGCAGTCTTGGGGAACGCCAGCAACGTCGTCACGGTCACGCCGCTGATTGGAGCCTTCATCGCAGCGGGGCCGTCGTCGCTCACCTTGCTTCAGGGTTTGAAAGCGACCTTCACAGTGAACGCCACTGGCACGGCACTGAAATACCAGTGGCGATTCAATACCCAGCCCATCAATGGGGCGGTGGCATCGAGTTACGTGATCGCAGCCGTGCAGCCTGCGAACGCGGGCAACTATGATTGCGTGGTGAGCAACGCTCATGGTCCGCAGACCAGTGTGGCCGCTGTGCTCACGGTGGAGACCAAACCTGCCATTACGCTCCACCCTGTGGGCCAGAGTTTGTTTTCTGATCAACCTTCATCGCTCGCCGTCCAGGCTACCGGCACAGGGCCGCTCAGCTACCAATGGCGCAAGGGCGGGGTGGACATTAGCGGGGCGCAGAGTGATCACCTCACGTTTTCCAATTTGAGCGTGGTCGATGCGGGCTCCTATGATTGCCGTGTGACCAACATCCACGGCAACGTGATTTCTAAACCGGCGATCCTTACCGTGCTCGGCAAGCCGGTCATCACGACACAGCCGGTGAGCCTCACGCAAGCACGCGGTGTGCTGGCGAAATTCACTGTCAAAGCTCTGGGCACCGCGCCCCTGACGTATCAGTGGCGGAAGGCTGGCGTGCCTATTGCGGGGGCAACGGCCAGCTTGTATTCGCTTCTGGCCACCAAGGACTCCGATGCTGCTGCGTATGATTGTGTGGTGACCAATGCTTACGGCGTGGCGACCAGCGTCTCGGTCACGCTGTCCTTCACCGATTCGACAACCTCGGATTACCGACTTGCTGGCGACCGCGCTGGCACCGCGAAGTGGCGCTGGGTGAAGCGCTTCGGTGGCACGGAGAATGACTCCGCCACGGCGCTGACTGTCATGCCGGGCGGCAGTGTGCTCTTTGGGGGAGCTAGCCTGAGCACCGGCATCAAGCTGGATGCACTGCCTGCCTCCAATCTCGGCAGTTATGTGGGATGGCTACAGGCTGATGGCAAGGCGCTGGCCATTCGCTCGTTGAACTATTCTTCGGCAAGCTACGGCACGACTTCTGTATCCTATCCAGCCTCACCGTTCATGGAGTATCTGGCCGCGCTGCCCATCAGTGGTCGTGTGGCCGGTCTGGTGCAACTTGGGCAGTTCACTGCCAATCCGCCCGCCCCTCCGCAGCAGCATACCGATGAATACACCGATCTGGTGCCCGAAGTGGCACTTCAGTTCAGTAGCACGGAGCGGCTGTTGGCGGGACGGACCCCAGATATTAATGCTACCTCGCTGCTCAGGCGGATTGACAGCGGGGTTCCCACTGGACTGGGCGGTGGCCTGAACTCCTGGACTCGCGCCATTGGCTCCCCCTCCAGCACCAATCAGTTGTGGGCCATGCTGCGGCGGGGCACGGGAGACATTCTGATCGCCGGGCGGGCCATTTTCAATGCCTCTGGGAAGCTGGCCTTTCAGACCTCAGACGGCCTGCCTGCTGTGGAACTGTCTGGAACAGCGAATCAGATCACCGGCTTTGTGGCGTGTTACAACGACCTCGGCGAGTTGCTCTGGGCGCGTGCGTATGGGAGCTGGATGCGCTCTCTGGCTCTGGATGCCAGTGGCGCGCTCTGGGTCACCGGTGATGAAAGTGGACGACAGGCAGTGCTCCTCAAGCTCAATCCGGCGAACGGTGAAGAGCTGGCTCGCTTCGTGGTTCAAGGAGCCAGAGGCCTAGATGCCGCCGTGGGATCGGGGGGCGATATGGCGATGCTCGTGCGCATGGACCCTGCGATCACCAACACTGAGGTGGGCAGCTATAGCGTGGCCCGTTTTGGTTGCGCCGTGGCGAAGTTTTCCGCCACTGGTGCCTTGCAGTGGGTGCTGCCAGTCTATGCTGGCTTCAATGGTGATTTCACCTCCTTCCGTGCCCGCCTTGCGTCTGGGGCCAATGGCGAGCTTTATGCCGCGTTTACCTTGACCGATGGAGCTGTGGAATTCGGCGGCACGACGCCCTTCGTCTCATCGGGCCGGAAAACGGACGCCTACGTCGCAGCGATCAGCGAGTTGCCCCAAATCGAGACACCACCGGCAAGCCAGATCATTGCCCTCGGGCAGGCGTTGAACTTGAACGTCGTCGCTGCCGGCCTCTCGGGGGCGGTGAGCTATCAGTGGCTGAAGGATGGACGGCTGATCGCAGGCAAGACCACGAGCACGCTTGCGATTGATGTCACCAAGGTCACCGATGCTGGCAGCTACTCGTGCCGTGTCACGGGCAATGGCGGCATGGTGGAGTCTGCGAAGGCCATCGTGAACATCGTGGACACAACCCCGCGCACGCTGAAGGCACCGATGAACAAGCTGCTCGATCTGCCTGTGACCGCTGCTGGCACGGGGCTCAGCTACACTTGGTGGAAGGGGGGTGTTAGGCTATTCAATGTCGGTGGCTACAACTACAGCACCACCAACAGGCTTCGCATCAACGCCATGACACCGGCTTTCACCGATGCCTACGTGTGCAAGGTCACGGGACCCGGCGGGACGCTGGACGTGCCCTTCAATGCTGACGTGATGTATGTGCCCGTGTTTACCGTGCCGACAGTCCCCGCCAGCATTGTCAGCGGCACGTTTACTCTGCAACTCAGCGCCACGGACGCTGCCAGCTACGCGGTCACCAACCTGCCCCTAGGACTTGTTTATGACGCCAAAACCGGGCGCATCACCGGCAAGCCGACCACGCCGGGGGCGAAGCTAGTCTCCGTTAAGGCGACCAATGCCGCGGGCACCACGAATCCTGCGCTTACCTTCACCATCGTAGTCGAAGACATCGCCTCTTATGCCAAAGGAAACTTCCAGGCCTTGATCGGGCGGCAGCCATGGAATGCGAATCTCGGAGGCTTCATCACCTGGGCGCTCAGCGCATCGGGCGTGCCCACGGGCACCTTGAAGTATGCGGGTGCAGTCTATTCGATTACCGGACGAGTGGAAGCTGTGCCTGCCTCGCACGAATGGACATTTAGCCAGCGAATCGCACGCACTGGCAAGCCTGCATTGCTGCTCAATCTGGCCTCGCCAAGTGTGGTCGATGGCGAACTCACCGGCACGGTGGCGCTCGAAGCTCCTGTGCCCGAGTCCGCTCTGGTCAGCGGACGTCAGACGGTGTGGTCCAGCGGTCGTCTCCCAACGGCCTTCGCCGGGACTTTCAATGCCACGATGGCTCTGCCTGCCCTATTGGTCGGCGATCCTGGTGTGCCACAGGGTGCCAATACGATGAAGACGGTGGTCAGCGCCACTACCGGGCTGGCCACCTGGTCCGGTAAGCTCGGAGACAACACCGCCTTCTCGGGCTCTTGCTACCTGTGGCCCAGCGGCGCCGCGCCCACCTGGGTGGCTCTTTATTTGAACTACGGCAGCCTTCTGGGCACGCCCGTCATCGCCAGCCCGAATCAAACCGGCGCGCTGGAGTGGACCCGCAACCCCAAAACCGGCGCGCCTTCGTGGGCTGCTTTCCCGCTCACCGTGACTGGCGTGAAGGCACCTTGAGTTAGAGCAAAGGAGCCAAAAGAAATCATTTCCCACACGGCCCTGCATCGCTTTGATGCGCCAACTCATTCTCACCGCCATGCCTATCTACGTCTATCACATCGCCCACGTCCTCGGTCTCGCCTGTTTGTTCCTCGGTTTCGGTGCCATGCAATCGGCTGGCGAAATCAAGCCAGGCATGAAATGGCACGGCATCGCCCTCGTGATCATGCTCATCACTGGCTTCGGCATGTTGGCGAAGCTCGGCATCTTTGCCGCGATGCCTGTGTGGGTGATTATCAAGATCGCCATGTGGCTGCTGTTGGGTGTCCTGCCCACGCTCGCGAAGCGCAAGATCCTGCCTTTCAGTCTGCTCATTCCCGTTGCCCTTGTGATCACAGCCGTGAATGCCTGGCTGGGTTACCTGAAGCCGGTGTGGTAGAGGCGGGTTACGTCTTGGGTGCTCGTCAGTCTGGCGGCTAGCTTTGCATCATGAAACACCGCCGTGTGACGCGGGCGAGGCTTGACTGAATTCCATTCTTGACCGCTGAAACGCGTCCGTTCACGATCATCGAATGAAGACAGTCTTCTCGCTGATCCTGGCACTTTTGTCCTTTGCTTCGGCCTATGCTCGGACGTGGAAATCGGCTGATGGCAGGACGCTGGAAGCCTCGCAATGGCGAATCGACGGTGATCGCATCGTGTTCATAATTCAGGGCAAGGAGGTGCCTTACGACATCGCCAAGCTGGCACCTGACGAGCAGGCCTTCGCTAGGCAGTGGGACAAAGATCATCCCAGTCCAGGAGTGGTGCCGCCCAAGGCTTCGGGTGACACGGCCCAGAAACCAGCCAAAGGGGCCGTCCAAGGGCGGGCACCTGTGAAGCGCCCCAATGGCGATGTGCTTATCGAGAATCTGGCCATGCCTGTCGTCGAGGAGTCGGTGACGATGTGGAATCCGGTTTCTTTTGGCTCCGTTCTCAATGCCTACTATGGCTGGAATGCGGACGTGGTGGCGATTGCCAAGAAGAACAAATGGGACCCCGAAGGGGACCACTGGGACTTTGAAGACGGGTTCTATCGCGACCTCGGACGCGAGGGTAATGCCAAGGTCAGCTTTGTGAGAGCCTTTGATTTCGACGACCTCGTGAAGCAGATCGACCGAGGGCAGCCGATGATTCACTGGCGTGGATGGAGCGAGCAACGCGAGGAGAAATACATCGAGTTCGAGAAGCAGCTTCGTTCCGATCCATCGGCAGAACTGCCGTCCGCTAGTGATCCGAAAGAGAAACGCCTCTGGATCACCGACACCAGTGGGTCCAACGCGACCACATGCATGACCATTGGCTACAACAAGCAGCGAGGCGAGGTGCTGATGTCGTGTCCGAATCGGGGTGAAAATGAGAAACTCTTCCGTATGAGGAAGGAGGAAATGAAGGCCATCGGCTACGGCTTTTTCACCTTCGAGCCGAAGTGAAAAGTGAGGGGCTGTCGAGGGGTTGATTTTCGGTGAAAGGTGTCGGGGTTTTGCAACGCCAAAAACACCCCTGAAAATCTTCGCCAAACCCGCAAAAAACATTGGCTTCCAGCGCCATCTCTCTACTCTCAAAACCGCTCTCCGAAGTGCCTGTTTTGGACCCCGCCGAAAGCAGGTTTGAGCAGCCTTTCTGGCTGCTCCCTTCCACCCCTTCGAAGCCGCCTCTTTTCACCTCATCATGTCCGACGAAAATATCGACCTCCAGAACAGCACGCACGTCTCCAGCGATCAGGCGTATGGTGCCAGTCAGATTCAGCATCTCGAGGGCCTCAAGGCCGTCCGTATGCGCCCTGGCATGTATATCGGCGAGACCGACGAGCGCGGCCTGCATCACTGCGTGTTCGAGGTGGTGGACAACTCGATTGACGAGCACCTCGCGGGCTACTGCAAGAACGTGTGGATCAACATTCACTCCGATGGCTCGCTGAGCGTCGAGGATGATGGCCGCGGTATCCCGGTCGAGATGCACGCGAAGGGCATGCCGACGGTGGAACTGGTGCTGACGAACCTGCACGCGGGCGGCAAGTTCGGCGACGGCGCGTATGAGTTCTCCGGCGGTCTCCACGGCGTGGGCGCAAAGTGCGTGAACGCCTTGTCCGACTGGTTCAAGTGCGAGGTCTATCGCGACGGCAAGGTGTATGCTATCGGCTTCGAGCGCGGCATCACGACCGAGCCGCTGAAGGTGCTGGGCGATCTGGACGATCCGAAGCGCAAGGGCACGAAGATCACCTTCTTCCCCGATGTGACGATCTTCACGATCACAACCACGTTTGTCTTCGAGCGCCTGCGCACTCGTCTTCGCGAACTGGCTTTCCTCAATCCTGGCCTCACGATTCATCTCACCGACGAACGCGGCGAGGAGCCACGCACCGAGACGCTGATCTATGTGGATGGCGTGAAGCAGTTCGTGAACGAACTCGGCGAAGGCAAGGACAAGGTCCACCCCGAGCCCATAGTGATCGCAGGCCGTCGTGAGGTGGTGCTGGAGGACAAGAAGAAATTCATCCTGGTGGACTGCGTCATTCAGTATAACAAGGGTCTCAGCGAGCAGACGCTGTGTTTTGCCAATGCGATCCCGAACCCTGACTTCGGCACGCATTACTCGGGCCTGAAGTCGGCGCTCACCAAGGCGGTGAAGCAATACATCGCGGCCAATCCGAAGTCCTTCAAAGAGAAGCTCCCCGAGATCGAAGGCGATGACTGCCGTGAAGGCATGATCTGCGTGCTGAGCGTGAAGCATCCGCATCCGCGCTTCAACTCGCAGACCAAGGTGAAGCTCGTCAATGGTGAGGTCGAAGGCGTGGTGAGTTCCGTCGTGTATGAAGGGCTGACTCGTTACTTCGACGAGAACCCGGACAACGCGATGGAGGTGATCAAGAACATCATCATCGCCGCCAAAAGCCGTGAAGCTGCCCGTCGTGCCCGTGAAGCGATCCGCAAGGACGCGATGAGCAGCGGTGGCCTGCCGGGTAAGCTGGCCGACTGCTCCGAGCGCGATCCCACGAAGACCGAGCTGTTCATCGTCGAAGGTGACTCCGCCGGTGGCTCTGCCAAGATGGGCCGCAACCGCCACAATCAGGCGATCCTGCCTCTGCGTGGGAAGCTGATCAACACCGAGAAGGCGCGTCTGGAGAAGGTGCTTCAGAACAAGGAAATCCAAACGATGATCACCGCCATCGGCACCGGCATTGGTGGCGACAGCGAGGTCGAGGGTAGCTTCAAATTGGAGAAGCTCCGCTACCACAAGATCATCATCATGACCGATGCCGACGTGGACGGCTCGCACATTCGCACGTTGCTGCTCACGTTCTTCTTCCGGCAGATGCCCGAGTTGGTGAAGCAAGGTCATATCTATGTTGCGCAGCCGCCGCTGTATCAGGTCACGCGCAAGAAGCGCGAGGAGTATGTGCAGAGCGACGCCGAGATGGACGCCATCCTGCTCGAACTCGGCTCCAGCGAAATCAGTCTGCGCAACGTGGGCGAGACCACCAAGGTGGAAGCTGATCGCCTGAAGCAGATTCTCTCGCTGCTCGTGCCGGTCGCGAAGTTCGCCGACATCGTGCGTCGCCACGGCGCTGATTTTGAAACCTATCTCCAGAACCGCGATGAGGCCACGGGTGAACTGCCGCACTACCTCGTCATCATCCGTGAAGGCAACGAGGTGCATGTGAAATACCTGCTCAACCGCGACTCGCTCGCTGCGTTCGCGCAGGAGAATCACGACCTGCATCTCTTCGGCAAGCCCGAGGCCGATGCCGCGAACGGCACCGTGCCGAAGCAGACCCGCCGCGCCCGTCTCATTGAGATTCACGAAGCCCACGGCATGAAAGCCCGCTTCAAGCAGCTCGACGACCTCGGCCTGCATGTGGACCATTTCAGCAGCCAGGACAAACCCTTGTTTGAGGTCATCGAAGGCGACGGTGACAACGCCAAAGTTCACCCCGTCTTCAGCATCCCCGGCATCCTCGACAAGGTCATGGAAATCGGCAAACGAGGCATGGAGATCAAGCGCTTCAAGGGCTTGGGAGAAATGAACGCCAAGCAGCTCTTCGAGACCACCATGGACCCGAACAAGCGCACCTTGCTCCGCATCCAGCTCGACGAAACCAACGCCCACGAAGCCGAACGCATCTTCACCATCTTGATGGGCGATGTCGTTGAGCCTCGAAAGCACTTCATCGAGGAGAACGCGCTCAACGTCCGCAACCTCGACGTCTAACCGCCGCTGCGCAGTCACTCCCTAGACCAACCTCTTTTCGTTTCCGTTGATGCAAGACTCCAACACCCGCCCCATCTCCGTCGCTGACGAGGTCAAGAATTCGTTCTTGGACTACTCGATGTCAGTGATCATCTCGCGCGCTTTGCCGGATGTTCGCGACGGTCTGAAGCCCTCGCAGCGCCGCATTCTTTACGCGATGCATGAGCTGTCGCTGTATCCGCCGAAGAAGCACGTCAAGTGCGCGAAGATCGCCGGTGACACCTCGGGTAACTACCATCCGCACGGTGAAGCGGTCATCTATCCGACGCTCGTCCACATGGGACAGGAGTGGGCGATGCGCGAGACCTTGATCGATCCGCAGGGGAACTTCGGTTCGGTGGAAGGCGATCCTCCAGCAGCCATGCGTTACACGGAGGCGCGCATGACGCACCTCGGTGGCGCGCTGATGCAGGACATGGACAAGGACACGGTCGATTTCGTCCCGAACTATGACGAACGTCTGACCGAGCCCACGGTGTTCCCGGCGGCGTTCCCGAACCTGATCGTCAATGGCGGCACGGGTATCGCGGTCGGCATGGCGACGAACATGCCACCGCATAATCTCGGCGAGGTCGTGGATGCGGTGTGCGCGCAGATTGACAATCCGGCCATCACCACGCCCGAGATCATGGCCCACATCAAGGGGCCGGACTTCCCGACGGGTTGCACCATCATGGGCACCGGCGGCATTCGCGAATACATGGAGACCGGTCACGGCTCCGTGCGCATTCGCGGTCAGGCGGAGATCGTGGAGAACGGCAATCGCGAGCAGATCGTGATCACCGAGATTCCTTACAATGTGAACCGCGCTGATCTGGAGCGGAAGATCGCCGATCTGGCCAACGAGAAGATCATCCCGGAGATCAGCGGCGTGCGCAATGAGTCGGATGAGAACTCGCGTCTCGTCGTCGATTTGAAGAAGGATGCCCGCGCGCAGGTGGTGCTGAACAACCTCTACAAGCACACGGAACTCGAGACCTCGTTCAGCATTCACATGCTGGCGATTGATGGCGCTCGTCCGCGTGTGTTCGCGATGAAGGACGCGATCGGGTGCTACATCGAGCATCGTCGCGAGGTCATCATTCGCCGCACCAAGTTCCTGCTCGGCAAGGCTGAGGTGCAAGCCGAGAAACTCGAAGCCT
>CAUJJC010000154.1 GCA_963204975.1 Verrucomicrobiota bacterium
ACTTGCCCAGCGTGCGCAGGAACTTCGACTCTGCCAAGAGGGGCTGTGATGAACTCGGTGCCAACTGCTTCCACAGCTCGACCGCCTTGATCGCAGCCTCGGAATCGCCGCCACGGTTCAGCATGTCCACTCGACGCTGCGCGTTCTGTGCCGTCCGTCCATCGGACGTGGTGAGGACCTTGGCGAGCACATCCGCCGCCTTGTCAAATTCCTGCCGGCCCTGATAAAGCCGAATCAGCTGAGATTGCAGAGCATTGTTGGCAGCCCCGGAATTGGAGCCCGCCGATTGCAGTGCGGCCTCCGCGCCTTGCAGATCGCCTTGAGACTCCAGCAGCGCACTCAGCAGGCACTGGTCGCTGACCGTGGGTTTGGGCAGAGCCTTGAGATCCTGAATGGTCGGCGCGATGGCTTCAGCGTCGCGAAGAATGGTTTCGGCCTGCTTGAGCGCATCGGACAGGCCAGTCGATTCATCAGAAAGCCGGACTCTCGCCATGGCCCAGGGAATGGCCACCTTGGCCTGCTTCGTGGCCAGGGCCGCCTGGCAAAGGGGAGCCAGGAACTGGGGCTCGTGCCCGAACTCGGCCACACGCACGCTGATCAAGTCGAAGGCCGTCTTGTGCTCGCCACGCGCGATCAACGCCATCGCAATGGCGAGCAACTCATCTCTGCCAACGCCCTTGGCCAGCTCGGACCAGACCTGAATTGCAGCCGTCTTGTCGCCACTGCGGTGCAGGAACTGCGCATGAGCATCGCGCACTTCAAAGCTCTTCGGATACGCAGCAATCGCTGCGGCAAAGCGCTGCTTCGCCTCATCCGCCCGCTTCCAGTTGTCCAGCATGTTGGCCACCCGCAGGTGGTCGAACTCATCCACACCCGGCATAGCCAGGAAGGCATCGAGCGCTGCGGCGGACGCAGCTTTGTCAGCCGCCTTATGATGAAGCGTGGCAAGGCGCAGCTGCAGTTCCTTGTCCGTCTTGCTTTGCTCGATGAGCAACTTCGTCTGCGTGATCGCATCGGCGTAGCGCTCCAGTTTTTCGAGCAGATCGAGGTAGCTTTCGCGCAAATCGCGCTGACCGGGGCTGCGCTGCAGGATGTCCTGATAAAGAGTGAGAGCACCATCTTTGTCCCCCGTTTCGGCGAGCACTTGCGCCTGCGCTTTCAGCACGCCGAGGCGCTGGGGATTGGCCTTCACCAGCGCGCCCAGATGCTCGGCGAGTCCCTTGAGATTGTCCTCACGCCGAAAGCTGGAGTCCACACGAGCCAGCGCCTCGCTCTCTATCCATGATCCGGCCGCCGCTTGCGCCAGCGCCTCGCCATAGGCCGCAAGTGCCGCAGGCTTCTTGACGACTCGAAGGTGAATGTCTCCGAGTCGCAGGCGACGGACGGCTTGATTGTAGGGGTCCTTCGTCGTGCCAATCAATGCGGTGAGCTGCGTGACGGCCTCGGCTTCCAATCCTTCCTCCACCTGGAGATCGACGAGTTCATCCGCCAGATCCTCGTCACCGGGATGCTCCTTGAGCAAAGTGGACCACGCGTCGAGTGCGTCTTTCGTTCGGCCCAGGCGAAGCAAGGTGCGCCCGCGCAGCTTCGCGAGATCAAGCGCCAGCTTTGGTTCTGGATGCTGCGCCAAGGCCGCATCGAGCGAAGCCAGCGCGCGAGGAAAATCGAGCAACCGCGATTCCAGCCGGGCCTTTTGCTGCCACGCGATGGCATTGTCGGGAGCAGCAGCGGTCGCCTTTTCAAAGGCCGCGAGCGCAGCGGTGTCATCGGTGGCCTCCTGAGCAAGATGAAGCGCGAGCAGCAGATGATCGTTGGGCGTCGCGGTCGGGCTTGTCGCCTGGACCTTGAGGAAGCTCGTCAGTGACGCAGGCGAGTCATTCTCCAACCAAGCGTCCACGAAGCGATCCAGCACCGTGCCAGGCTGGGTTTTTTTGAGCAGCAACTGATGATAACGCAGCGCCTTTTCAGTGGGCTCAGCATGAAGCGAGAAAACGACCAGCCAGGACAGGAGCAAGCATCGGATTAGGCGCATGCCCGTGGTTATACTCAGACAGGCGTCCAACTGACAAGCCTGAGATGGATGCTTCCGACGTTCTTTGCGAAACGTTTACCAGGCATGAACTCCTCGCTTCGAGTCGCAGCCGTCGGCCTCGGTTTGGTCCTTTTAACTTCCTGCTCGACCACCATGAAACAGCCTCCGCTCAAGACCGTCGATCACGTCGATCTCAACCGCTACCTGGGCGACTGGTATGTTTTCGCCAACATCCCGTATTCGCTGGAGAACGGCAAGGTGGGCTCGCTGGACCACTACGCTCTGCGCCCCGACGGACGAATGGACAACATCTACAAGTTCCGCCGTGGCAGCCTCGATGCGCCCATGGAGCAATGGAACGGCGTGGCCTGGGTGCATAACAAGGAGACCAATGCGGAGTGGCGCGTGCAGTTCCTCTGGCCGTTCCGAGTGCCCTACCTCATCATCGATCTGGATAAGGACTACCAGTGGAGCGTGATCGGCTACCCCTCGCGCAAACTCGCCTGGGTGCTGAGCCGTAAGCCAGTGCTCGATGAAGCCACCTACCAGGGCATCCTCCGCCGAATGGAAGCCCAGGGTTACGATTCAACCCTGCTCCAGAAGGTGCCGCAGCGCGTGCCATGAACCACCAGCGCAACGATTGTTGAGAGATTCAAATCTCGCTTCTCAGCGCGCAGTTCTCGACTAAACTGCGCGCTCGTTATGGACAAACTACTCGAACTCCTCCAGGCCAACTCCAGCCGCTCGGCTGAAGACTTGGCGACCGCCCTCGGCACGACCGCGAACGACGTGACAGCACGCATCGCCGCCGCCGAAGCCGCCGGAGTGATCCTCGGGTATCAGGCGGTTGTGGACCGCAGCAAGGCGGAGAACCGTGGCGTCACAGCGCTCATCGAAGTGAAAATCAGCCCCGACATGGGTGGCGGCTTCGACCGTCTCGCACGTCGCATCGCGCAGTATCCGCAGGTGCGCGATTGCTTTCTCATGTCCGGTGATTACGACCTCGCCGTCGCCGTGCATGGCAATGACCTCTATGAGGTGGCCACCTTCGTGAGCGAAAAGCTCAGCACACTACGCGGCGTGCTTTCCACCGGAACTTTGTTCCAGCTGAAGACCTACAAGCAGGCTGGTTTCATCGTTGATCATGGCGAGCAGGAAGAACGCCTGCCCGTGGCTCCTTAACCCCCTTTGCCATGAACTACGAAAGCAAAATCGCGGGCCACATCCGCGACCTTCCCCGCTCAGGCATTCGCGACTTCTTTGAACTCGTGATCGGACGCAGTGACGTCATCTCGCTCGGCGTGGGTGAACCTGACAAGCCAACCCCGTGGGCCATCCGCGAGGCCGCCATCCGCTCCATCGAGAAAGGCCAAACGAGCTACACTTCGAACCTGGGCCTCGAGTCGCTGCGCATCGAGATCGCCCGCTACGTGAATGATTTCTTCCACGTCAGCTACGATCCGAAGAGCGAGATCCTCGTCACCGTCGGCGTCAGCGAAGCACTCGATCTCGCGTTGCGTGCGCTGATCAATCCGGGCGACGAAGTGATCTATCACGAGCCCTGCTACGTGAGCTACAACCCGAGCATCCAGATGGCGTTCGGCGTGCCCGTGGCGGTCAATGCCAGCCCCGCGCATGACTTTGCTGTGCTGGCCTCCGACATCGAGAAGGCGATCACGCCGAAGACGAAGATCATCATGCTCAACTTCCCCACGAACCCGACCGGTGGCATCGAGCCGGTCGAGGAGTTGGAGAAGATCGCAGCACTCGCGATCAAGCACGACCTCATCGTCATCACCGACGAAATCTACAGCGAGCTGCTCTACGACGATCGCGTGCATACCAGCATCGCCAGCCTGCCCGGCATGAAGGATCGCACGATCCTGCTGCATGGTTTCAGCAAGGCCTTCGCGATGACCGGCTGGCGCATGGGCTATGCGTGCGCGCCTTCGCCCCTGCGCGAGGCGATGATGAAGATCCATCAATACTGCATGCTCTGCGCCCCGATCATGAGCCAGATGGCCGCGCTCGAAGCCCTCAAGCTCGGTCGTTCTGCATACGAAGAGATGCGCCTCAGCTACGAGCAGCGCCGCAACACCATCGTGCGTCGGCTCAATGCGATGGGCCTGCCATGCTTTAATCCCGGCGGTGCGTTCTATGTCTTCCCCGACATCCGCAGCACCGGCCTCACCAGCAAGGAGTTCGCCCTCGGATTGCTGGAGAAGAAGAGCGTTGCCGTCGTGCCCGGACCTCCATTCGGCTCCATCGGTGAAGGCTACGTGCGCTGCTGTTATGCGACCGCGCCGGAGCTGATCGACAAGGCCATGGACCTCATGGAGGAATTCGTGAACGAAGTGCGCTCGGCAAAGCAGGCCGCTCGGTAATGCATTCCCAGCGTCAGCACTGGACTCAGTCACCAGCGGTGGCCCATACCGCGCCGCTGGTGCTGTTCATGCTGCTGTCGTCTGCGGTCGATGTCTTCCGCATCGAGAACTCCGCCCTGCCCTGGTTTCAACGTGCGCCGGAGCACTGGGTGTATCCGATGCAATGCGTGAACGTGGGCGCGGTGCTGTTGTTCTTCAGGAAGCACTACGCGCTGGCTCCGTGGCGTGGATTTCCACTCGCAGCGGCGCTGGCAGCTGCGGGCATCGCGATGTGGGTGCTGCCTGCGATGCTGTATCACGAAGGTTTGCCTTCGTGGTGCGAGTGGCTTGGCATGGTGAAACGCGACGAAGGGTTTGATCCGAGCATCTTCGACACCAGCCCAACAACCACGCTTCTTCACGACTCGGAGAGCTCACGGCTGTTTCTCGTAGCGACTCACCCACTCGCCTGGTGGGCCACGGTGCTGGCGAGGTTCTTCCGCATGGTCGTCATCGTGCCCTTCGTCGAGGAGTTGTTCTGGCGCGGCTTTCTCATGCGCTACTTGCAGGCTGGAGATCGCGATTTCCGCACGGTGCCGTTCGGCCAGCATTCGTGGAAGACGTTCGGCATTGTCACTGTCGCCGTAACTTTGATTCACAACCCATCGGACTACCTCGGCGCATTCGTGTGGGGCTCGCTCGTGTATTTCGTGGCAGTGAAAACGAAGAGCCTGGGTGCATGCGTGTTCATGCACGCCGTGGGCAATCTACTGCTGGGACTTTACGTGATGCAGACGAAGCAATGGGGTTTCTGGTGAGGCTTGCCCCAGGCCTCGACCGGACTACTGCTTGAGGCATGGATGACACCACCACCAGCGCGTGTGCCACACATCGCTTTGAATGGCACAGCACCGGATTCGCCTTGCTGGAAGCCAAGCTGGCGGCCATCGCCCAGGCCAAGAGCACGGTGCGCATGGAGACTTACATTTACACCGACGAGGAGATCGGTCGCCGGTTCCGCACAGCTCTCATTGATGCCGCCAGACGAGGAGTGCAGGTGTGGCTACTGGTTGATGCCTTGGGCGGCATGGACTTGAGCGATGACTACTTTAATGAACTCACCGCTCAGCCGACGGGAGCAATGAAGTGGTTCAACAAACCAAGCCTGGGCTCCTGGGCCTTTCGCGATCATCGCAAGCTGCTCGTCATCGACAGCGAAACGGCTTTCGTCGGCGGCTGCAACATCGCGGAGGACTACCATGGTAATGGAGTCACACGAGGGTGGCGAGATGGAGGCCTGCGCATCGACGGCCCGGTGACGGTGGAGCTGGAGGCGGAGTTTGATCAGCAATTCGAATCCGCCGATCAGAAGCAATGGCGGGTGCTGAAGAACAAGAAGCAGCAGACCCGGAAGCGCAGGTGCCAGAACCCCGCGATTCGCCCGCTCTTCATCCATCCGGGCTATGGGGACAACCCACTCCGCGATGCCGTCCGCAACGACTTGAAAACCGCCAGGGACATCGCGGTGACGAGTGCCTACTTTCTACCCACGGGCGGCTTTCTGGAGCAGTTCACCGATGCAGTCCAGCGTGGAGCCAGGATGAGGCTCATGCTTGGAGGCAAGAGCGATGTGAAACTGATGCAGCGGGCCACGCAGGCGATGTATTCGCGGCTGCTCCGTGCAGGCATTGAGGTCTTCGAATACCAGCCGCAGATCCTGCACGCCAAGATGTTGATCATTGATGACGTGGTGTATGTCGGCTCTTCCAATCTCGATCCGCGCAGCCTGCGCATCAATTTCGAGATCATGATCCGCGTGCGCGATCCCGCCTTGGCCGCGCGTGCTCGGCAACAATTTGATGAGGATGTCAAACGCGCCGCCATGGTCACGCCCGAGAGCGTTTGGGATGTCCCGTGGTGGGAACTCATCGCCCAGCGAGTAGCGCGCTGGATCCTGGGCCGCGTCGATCCGCGTGTGAGTGAAAACATGCTGCGTCGCATGCAGAGGCGCCCATGACGAATGCCGTCGAGCGCGCATCGCCCCCTATGGCATCCGGCCCGTCGAAATGTCTCTCCCACGCTGCAAGCGGCCCGGCATAACCCTTTGACGCCCTGCCTCAGCGTGGCAGAATGCGCGCCTTTCCATTCCCAATCCGAACCCCGACACACACACTATGGCCGACATCCAAACCAGCGCTGCTGATAAGAAAGAGAAAGAGTTCTTCACCGACGTGCCCCAGGAAGCCCCCGGCTTCTTCTTGAAGGGCTGCCATCAGTATGACTGGGGTCTCAAAAATCGCCTCAGCAAGGTCTTCAATCCGAAGGATGGCCGCACTGTGATGCTCGCCTTTGACCACGGTTACTTCCAGGGCCCAACGACCGGCCTTGAGCGCGTGGACCAGACCATCCTGCCCCTCGCTCCGTATGCGGACTGCCTCATGCTCACGCGTGGCATTCAGCGTTCCGTGATCCCTGCTTCCACGACCAAGGCCATCGCTCTGCGCGCTTCCGGCGGCACCTCGATGATCAGCCCGATGGAAGAATGGGAAGGCGATGTGGACGGAAAGAAGATCAAGCTCTCCCGCCCTGGCTTTGAGCCCCTCTCCAACGAAAGCACCGCGCTCACCATCGAAGAAGCGATCCGCCTCAATGCCTCCGTGCTCGCCGTGCAGGTCTTCATTGGCAGTGCCTATGAGCGCCAATCGCTGAAGAACATGACCGACCTCGTCGATGCGGCCAGCCGCTACGGCATCGCCGTCATGGGCGTCACCGCCGTAGGCCGTGCGATGGCCCGCACGCCGCAGTATTTCCGCCTCGCCACCCGCATCATGGCGGAACTCGGCGCAAACGTGGTGAAGTGCTACTACACCGAGAAGGAATTCGATACCGTGACCAGCTGCTGCCCTGTGCCGATCGTGATCGCCGGTGGCAAGAAGCTGCCTGAACTCGACGCCCTCAAGATGTGCGCCAACGCCATCAAGCAAGGCGCGAGCGGCGTGGACATGGGCCGCAACATCTTCCAGAGCGATGCTCCAGTGGCGATGATGCAGGCCGTTGAAGGCGTCGTGCACGGCGGCCTGAGCGCGAACAAGGCGTTTGAGTTGTATAACGACCTCAAGGCCGGCAAGAAGGCGAAGAAGAAGTAATTCGATCACGCAACCCATTCAGCCGCACCCTGCCGAGCGTGGGGTGCGGCTTTGTTTTGTCCGCTTGGCAGCCGCACTTCAAGCCCGTATCTTTTCGCCGATGAAACTGTCACTTTCCCTCGCGATGACCCTGCTTCCGCTGATCGCCAGCGCCGCCATGCGGCTGGATGTCGATCACGTCGATGTGAAACCCAAACCGGAGGACGAAACGGCGTCGATCACCTTCACCTTCAAGAACGATGGCGACAAACCCGTGCGAATTCTTCACCTGGAAAGCGCCTGCTCATGCCTCAGCGCCACGCTCGACAAACCCGTGTATCAACCTGGGGAAAAAGGCACCGGCACAGCCGAATTCAAAGTGGGTTCCTTCACCGGCGAACAAGAAAAGACCATCCACGTCACCACCGACGATCCGCAACAGCAAGAGTGGGTGATCCCTTTCGTCGTTACCATTCCCGTCGCCATTGAGGTGGAACCCAAGATGGTTCAGTGGTGGCTCAACGAGAAGCCGGAGCCCAAGACCGTCATCGTCAAGATGGTCGGTGAAGAGGCAATCAAACTGGTCAACATCACCTCCACACGGGAGAACGTGGACTTCTCGTTCAAGGAAGTGAAGCCCGGTCGCGAGTATGCGATCACCCTCACCCCCAAGTCCACCACTGACATTACGATTGGTGCCCTCAAGCTCGAGACGGACAGCAAGATTCCCAAGTATCAGCGCCAGCTCGCCTTCTTCGGCATTGTTCGCCAGCCCGAAAGCCGCGCCGCCGAGCCCACGGCAGGCGAAGTCATTGCCCGCCCCGCCGGTGTTCCCGCCAAAGCACCCGAGGCCAAGCCAGAAGCCAAGTAAAACCCTGTGATCAAAGGCACGCTCATCATCGTGATGTTGACGCTCGCCGCAGCCGTGGCCACGCATTGGTTCCATCCCCGCGCTCCTGCCTGGTTCCTGGTGGATGAGAAGCTCAATGATGACGAGGTCTCGATGGCAGAGATCGAGAAGCGCTGGCATGGCGACGTGTTCTGGATCGACGCACGCATGAAGGAGCCATTCGACAAAGAACACGCTCCGGGCGCGATCCTGCTGAACGACCAGGACCTCGACAACCTCTTGCTGGAGCACCTCGACAAGCTCCAGGACAACAAGAAGCCCATCGTCATTTACTGCGATGGCCTCGCCTGCCAGGCCAGTCACAAGATGCGCAAATATCTGACCGAGAACCTTGCCATCATGAACGTCTGGGTGCTCAAAGGCGGCTGGCCCGCATGGAAGGCGGCGAAGAAGTAACCCGCGTCACTTGTCCCACCCGCGCACCTTCAGATGCACGCGTGCGGTTTCGCCCATGTAGTGCCCCATGCTGAAGTCCTTGGCCGACTTGATCATGTGCTCCTTGGCTTTGGTTTCATCCTTCATCGCCTCGAAGTAGAGCCCCAAATAGAGGTGCGCATAACAAAGCTGGTTGCGTCGCTCGGACTCATCGCCCGCTTCCGCCGCCTTCATCACCGCCTCGACCGAGCCTTTGCCTGCAAAAAGCTGATGCACCTCCTTCATCGGCACCCGTGAGTCGCCTTCGATGGGAATGAAATTCTTCCGCGCACCTTCGACACCCTCCAGCCGCGCCACGCAAAGGAAGTGCCACGCTGCGTTTTCAACATCGGCTGTGTTCACGGTTTGGTGCGTCTCGAACTGCTCGCGACCCTCCTTGAACTTGTCCGCGTAGTAGAGCGCCAGCCCACGCTGCCACAGATGCGGCTTCGCATCGGGCTGGAGTTCGATCAGCTTGTCAAAGGCGGCGATGGACTCCGCGATCTTCGCTTCAAAAAAGAGCTGCTGCCCTTGCTGCATCAGCTCGCGCGGTGATTGAGCCATCGCGTGCAGGCTGATGCACGCGGCGGCGATGAATAGGCTATTTCTCAGGCACATACGAATCCCCCATGTAGTCCAGAATTGTCTGGCGCAGCTTTTCCCCATCGACCTCTTCGTTCACCCGATACACAACTTCGCCGCCAGGACCAACGACCAGCGTGAACGGGATCGGCCCCTTCCACTCGGGATCGAGCGCCTTGATTAATTCATCGTTGTTCGCGCCTTTGAAGACATAGCAGTTCGTGTTCCGGCCTTCTTCCTTCAGCGATGGCTTCAGCTTGCTGGGCAAGACGTTTCCGTTCTGATCGAGGAACTTCTTCACCGTCTTCAAGTCGGCAGGATCATCGAGACTGATGCTGATGAATTCAAAGTCGCGCAGACCAAACTTGCGCGAGGTCTTCACCAGCTCGGGAAACTCCTCCACACACGGTCCGCACCACGTCGCCCACACGTTAAACATGCGGACCTTCTTCGTGTCGTTCTTGCGCAGAGCGGCCACGGCGGCTGCATCAATGGTCTCCACGATCACATCGGCCTTGGCCCATTTCTCGTTGTCCGCTTTGACGAGATCCTTCTTGGTCAGCCACTTGGTCGAGCAGCCGTAAGGCGTCGTTTCCTTCACCGGCACTTCCTTGCCTGCGAGCAGTGCCTCGACTGCGTTCCGGGCATCGGGCGAGGTGACGGTGCCCTCGTCCTTGTAGCGCGAGTCATCGAAGCGGCCCTGGTAACGAAGCTTCCGCTCCTTGTCGAAGATGAAGACATGCGGGGTGGCGAGGCAGCCGTAGGCCTTCGCGGTCGCCTGCGTCTCGCCATCGTAGAGGTAGTGGAAGGTGAACTTCGCATCCTTCGCGTAGAGCTTCATCTCGTCGAAGCTGTCGTTGTATTTCGAGTAGCCGAGTTCATCCGGGCGCAGGCCGATGGGGTTGTTGGGATTGATCGCCACCACGTCCAGACCCTTGCCTTTGTAGTCGGCGAACAACTTCAACAGACGAGGCTCACAACCATGCGAGGCCGGGCAGTGATTGCTGAGGAAGACGACCATCAGCACGTCAGCCTTCTTGTAGTCGGCAAGTGTGTGCTGCTTGCCGTCAATACCGGGCAGGTTGAAGTCCGGGGCCGGTGAACCAATGGCGAGCGGCATGACATCTTCCGCGTGGGCAATCATCGCGATCATGGTAGCAAGAATGAAGGGCAGGGCTTTCATGGCTGAGCTTCGGGTTTGAAGGATTGACAATTCCAGCAGGTGTCGAACGATCCAGGAACGCATTCTTTGCACTGCGAGCAGATCCAATCAGATACTTCTGTGGAAACGCCTTTGAATGAACGAAGCAACTCCCGTGCACGATCCACATCTTCGTCATTCATCACGCACAACGCCGATTGAAATGCTCCAATCAAGACATTGGTGAGCTGCGAAAGATTGTCGTTTCGGACGAAAGTCGCGATCCCATCGCCTTCGAGCAGTGCTCGGCGCATGTGAACTTCGGTGGAATCAAGGCTGGAATAGATCTCGTGCATGAGGGTTCACTAGGCTGAGTTGACTGGCGTCGAAGGATTCGAGTTCGAGTAGAAGGACGACTAAAGCGCTCGGAGCGCCGGGACGATTCGCGCTTGGATCAATGCTAGACCTCAAACTCATCCGCAGGATCAAACGGCGGCATGGGGACATTGATGATCTTGAGATTGCCCACGGCGCGGTGGACGCAGCCGGGCTTGATCATGACGCTGGTCATCGGCTTGAGCGGGATGCGTTCGCCGTCGGCTTCGAGGTAGCCTTCGCCTTCGAGCACGATGTAGATCTCCGTCATCACCTTGTGGTAGTGCGCGCGGCTGTCGGCGGAGATCTCGGTGAGGTGGACCGTGGCGAGCTTGTTACCAGGCACATCATGAAAGGCGCGGCGGGCCTGGCCGCATGGGCAAGGCACGGGCGTGATTGCGTCGAGCTGGGCAACGGAGAAACGCTTTTCAGACATGGCGCGATGGTGCGCGATGCCTGTGCGGTTTACAACTCCGCTTTGATCGCGGCGAGCAGGTCGCCGTAAACGTCGAAGGGCTTGAACTGCGGGAACTGCGCTTTGATCGCGTCCGGCGCGTGGAAGAAGAAGCCCTTGTCGGCAGCACCGAGCATCGTCGTGTCGTTGAAGGAATCACCAGCGGCGATCACCTTGTAGTTCAGCGCACGGAATGCTTCGACGGACTTCTGCTTCTGGTTCGGCTGGCGCAGCTTGTAGTCCACAATGCGGCCCTCGGCGCTGACTTCAAGCTTGTGGCAGAAGATCGTGGGCCAGCCGAGCTGACGCATGAGAGGCTGCGCAAACTCCTCAAACGTGTCGCTCAGGATGATGAGCTGTGTGATCGAGCGCACCTCGTCGAGGAAGGCCTTCGCACCCTCAAGCGGGCTCAGCGTGCCGATCACGTCCTGGATGTCGGGAAGCTTCAGTCCATGCTGATCGAGGATGGCCAAGCGACCCTTCATGAGCACATCGTAGTCAGGCTCATCGCGTGTGGTGCGGCGGAGTTCAGGGATGCCGGTCTTCTCGGCGAACGCGATCCAGATTTCCGGCACGAGAACGCCTTCGAGGTCGAGGGTAACGATGGTTTGCTGCTTCATGGGGTGCGTTCTCTTGGCACGCTGCGATCAAAATGTCCAGCACGTCAAATCACTGGCGTCACCAGTGGCTGACCGGCGAAGTGCGCGGCTAGGTTTTCCAGGACAAGGCGAGCCATTTCGCCGCGAGTCTCGCGTGTGGCGCTGCCGACGTGAGGCAGCAGCGTGACGTGCTCCATCGCGCTGAGTTCGGCGGGGACGTGTGGTTCGTTTTCGAAGACATCGAGGCCTGCGCATTTGATGACGCCATCGCGCAACGCGGTGATCAGCGCGGCTTCATCAACGATGCTGCCACGAGCAATGTTGATGAGTGTGCCATTGGCACCGAGGGCGCGGAGCACGTCGGCATTGATGAGGTGCTTGGTGCCTGGACCACCGGGGCAAGCGACGATGAGGAAGTCGGACCACGCGGCGAGTTCCGTGACACTCGCATGGAACGCATACGGCACCGGCTGCACGTTGTGGCCGGTGTAGCCGATGGTCATGCCGAAGGCTTCGAGGCGCTGTGCGATGCCTTTGCCGATGCGACCGAGGCCGACGATTCCCGCACGCTTGCCGCCGACTTTGGTGGTGAGCGTGCTCGTGCCTTCGCTCCACCGATCAGCGTGCAGCAGGCGATTGGCTTGCGTGAGTCGGCGACTGGTCATCAGCACCAAGGCGGCCGCGATGTCGGCCACGTCATCGGTGAGCACGTCGGGCGTATTGGTGAGGCGAATGCCACGCACGCGGAGGTAATCGAGGGGCGCGCCATCGTAGCCGACACCGTTCACGCTCACGATTTCCAGCGCGGGCAACTGATCCAGCATCGCGGGCTGAAGCACCGTGCCACCGGCCATCACGATCGCACGAATGCCGGGACCGACCTCGCTCAGAAATTTCGCTTTGTCCTCGGCGTGAAAGTAATCATGCACCGTGTAGCGCTCGCGCAGCGGGCCAGTGAGGAAGTCGGGAAGAGGAGCGAGTAGGAGAACCATGGAAATGACGAACTGGAGTTCGCTACTTGATCTTGCGACCGATGAAAGCGGCGATGATGCCGCCAAAGGTGTCAGCGATCCAATCGCCAAGATCGTTACCGCTGCGGCCAGGGACGAAGGATTGATGGAATTCATCAGTCGCACCGACAACGGAGCAGAAGATGACGGCGAAAGCCATGACACGAGTGATCGGCATCTGGGGGAACATCAGCCGCAGCGCGAAGTAGAAGCACAGACCCCCGGCGCAGAAATAGACGGCGTGCTGCACCTTGTCCTGCCAGGTGAAAAGCATCGGCGGCATCACTCCAGCCTGCGCTGAGGCCGCAAACAGCACGACGAACCAAAGCGCCAATGCAGACCACCAGAACTGGTGATACTTCATCAAACGAGCGAACGCGGGGAAACGATAAGCAAGGTAGTCGAGCATGGGCGCGATGAGTCCGCTGGACTGCCGCGTTGATCAAGCCTTGCTTGGTGAAACGCGGGTGAAGTCTCGATGAATGGCGGAGCTGGCCGCAGTCGCGCGCCTGCTGGCTTGCTGCCGGAAGGTGAATGCAACGAGTGAAAGTGTGACCACCGAGGACGATGGCATTAGCACTGCGGCAGCGAGCGGGCTGAGATGGCCCATCAGGCCAGCGACGACGGTGGCGATGTTGTAGCTCAGCGCGAAGCCGAAGACGCGATGCACGGCGCGACGATGTTGCGCCGCGATGTCGAGCAGACCGGTGGCGAATCTCATGCTGTGGCCGAGGAAGTAGAAGTCGGCTTTGTGCTCCAGGAAGCTGCGTCCGGTGACCGGACTGCCCGCGCAGTGCGCGGCATCGAAGGCGAGGCTGTCGTTCGCGCCGTCGCCAATGTAGAGCGTGTTCTGCGCGTCGTGCGCAGCCACCCATTCGGCTTTCTGTTCGGGCGTAAGGCTGTGCTGCCAGTGGTCGCGTGGCAACGAGAGCTGCGCGGCGGTCTCTGCCACCTTGGGCTCGCGGTCGCCGCTGAGGATGAAGGCGTCGATGCGGCGGCGTTGCAGAGCTTGCACCTCGCTGATGGATTCGCCACGAAGTTGGTCGCGGAAGTTGAAGCCCGCGAGCGTCGCACCATCGCGGAGGAAGACAGAATCGCTCACCGCTTGCGGATGGCGGCCCAGGCTCCAGACGTGACCGTCGCCGTCAGTGAAGCTGAGACCAATGCCGGGCACTTCATTCACATCGTGATCGGCGAAGGCATCTTTGCCCGGTCCCATCGCATCGAACAGGCTGCGGCTCACGGGGTGGAGATTGCCGCTGACGAGGTGGCGCAAGGCGGCGCGGGCGGTGTCGTCGAGCGCGCTGAGTTGCTCGGGATTGGTCAGCACGGGGTTCTCCAGCGTGAGCGTGCCCGTCTTATCGAAGATGATTTTCCGCACGCGCGTTAGCTTCTTCCAAAGGCCGATCGAGCGCACGAAGACACCGAGCTTTTCGGCGCGCGAGGCCGCGATGTCGTCCGCGAATGGAGCCGCGACGCCGAGCGCGCAAGGGCACGACACGACGAAGACGGAGATCATGACCTGCATCGCCTTGCCCCAATCGCCGGTGGTCCACCACCACGCGATGGCACCGATGATGCCCACGACCACCACGGTGATGAGGTAAACGCGCAGCAAGTTCTCCAAGCGCATGTCGCACTGCTCCGCCGGACGGCGAGCTTCGAGCAGCTTGCGCAGCGTCGATTGCTCCCACGTTTCCAGCGCCACGGCTTCGAGTGCTCGCGTGCTGATGTTGAGCGCGCCCGAGGGCAGCAATTGCCCCGCGCTGCGCTGCTGCGCTTCGCTTTCGCCATTGATCCATTCGAGGCTCACGGAGGCGCTCGCATCGGCCAGCTCGGCGGCGACCGGGATCGCCTGACCCGGCTTGACCTCGAAGCGATCGCCGAGCTTCAAGTCGTTCACACGCACGTCTTTGCCATCAACGACGACAGTCTCGGCGATGGACGGATCACGCAGCAGCTTGCGGCGGTTCCGAGCCACGGCGGCCTGCTGCACCCAGCGCCCGCCGAGCATGAGGAAGATGAACATCGCGACAAAATCGAAGTATTTCAGCCCCTCGACACCCGTGAGCCAGCCCGCGATAGAACCGAGATAAGCGGCGACGATGCCCAGCGTGATCGGCGTGTCGATGTGCAGCACGCCCGCGCGCAGGCTGCGCCACGAGCGCTCGGCGAAATACGATCCACCGACGAACAGCGCCAGCGTGGCCGACGCGGCAGCAACCATGTCGAACCACTTCGCGAACATGAAGTCACGCGGCATCCCGAAGTAGGCGGGCAGCGAGAAGGCCATCGCGTTCATCGCGAAGGCACCGCACACACCCGCGCGGCGTTCCAGATTCGTGTCCTTGATGGGGTCGCTGCGCTGCGGGCCGAGCAGGTAGCCGAATTGTTGCAGCTCGCGCGCAAAGGCGAGCACGGAGAATTGGCCGGGCGACCAACTCATCGTGAGTTCGCCGCGCGTGATGTCCACCATGACTCGGGCGCCGCCGAGCCGTGTGAACAGGCGCTCGATCAACCAGATGCAGCCGAGGCAGGACAGCCCTTGCACCGAGAGCGTCAGTTCCGCCGTGGTGCAGCTCTCGCCACATTCCTTGGCCGCGACCATCGTTTCCAGCCAAGCGTAGTCCTGCTCGCGAAGTGCCTGAGGCGAGACGGGCTGGAGGTTCTGCGACGACTTCAAATCGTAGAAGTGCTCGAAGCCCTGCTCGTGCAGCATCTCGAACACATACGCGCAGCCCGCACAGCAGAAGCCATCGGTGCGCGCTGCGGGCACAGGCGTGCCGCAGTGCTTGCATTGGGTGAGAGAGTCCATCGTTGCCCACTCATACAGAAGTTGCGTGCGGATGCTTGCCTGGAGTTGCGAATCGCAAGGCTGGATTTGCCTGCTGCTCAGTGCCCTCGGCCATCTCGCACATCACGGAGTGTCGCTCCGGGTGCGAGAGCTGTGGCTGGTGTTTTGGCCACTCCGAGCCGCTGCGAAAGGTAAATGCCGGAGTGCCCGCTGAAAATGTAGGCCACAAAGCACGCGATGGCGAAATGCACCGCATAGTGGGAACCGAACAACTCGATACCCATCACCGTGCAGGCGAGCGGTGTATTGGCAGCACCAGAAAAGACAGCGATGAAACCCAGTGCGGCGAACAATGCCACAGGCTCATGCAGCAGGATGCCAAGCGTGTGGCCCAAGGTAGAACCGATGAAGAACAACGGAGTGACTTCGCCTCCCTTAAAGCCCGAGGCGAGCGTAATGGAGGTGAACAAGGTCTTCCACAGCCAGCTCCACGGAGTGGCTCCACCATCTTGAAATGAGGTGACAATGGATACCTGACCACCTGGCGGCGGCTCCACGCCCAGCCCCAAATAGTCCCGCGTGCCGAGGCCATAGACCATGGCAATGACTACAGCCGCCCCTAAAAGTGGCCGCAGTGGCGCATACGGAATGAGTCGAGCTATCCCATGCTGAAGGCGATGGGTGAGTTCAGCGAAGAACTTGCTGCACCAACCGAAGAGAACGCCCGCCAGCGCCACCTTGCCCAGAAGCATGGCCTGAAACCCAGCGTGTGGTCCAGATGTCCCCGACACATCCAGGTGATAAACCGTGTGATGAATACCCCAGGCAGTGCAGGTGGCATCGCCAATCACGGAGGCCACGACGACGACAATGCCAATGATCAGACGCATGAAGTACCGGGAAACACTCGAAAATCGCCGCCGAACCCTAGAGGTAGTCGGTTAGCGCTAAGGCGGGGTAAACGACCGGTGCGACTTTCGAGTCACAGGGCGGCGTTTTCACGCCAGCCATGCGCCGATCGCCATATCCGTTACGCACGAATC
>CAUJJC010000155.1 GCA_963204975.1 Verrucomicrobiota bacterium
AGGAAGCGGTTGAGCATTTTTGAGTAAGCGGTTGATCCTATGTGTGGAAGCGGTTGATCCAATGGGAGGAAGCGGTTGATCCAATGGGAGGAAGCGGTTGATCCAATGGGAGGAAGCGATGTCGGCAAGGGGTGTAAACAACGGGTAACCTAGCATCCTGGAGGTAGGCATGAGGGGCTGGCGAACGATGGCTATGCTGGAGCATAGGCGAGAATTTGTCTGTCAGGCACGCACCATGAATCTGATCGGGCGACAGCGTGGGATCAGCGTTTAGGGCATGGGGAGAGGCGGCCATGGCCGGGGGAGTAATGCGGCGCTAAGGCCCGAGCCGCATGAAAAGCCATAATCCCTGACAGACGCGTGTCGGGAATCTTGTCGGGGACCCACTGATTCGTCTTGCAGCCGCCCCTGTTGGTTTTGTATAAACCGAGAGTCGTAATCAATCCCGACTAATGTTCAGCCCTCCTCCCTCCTAATGGCTATGACTGAAACCTCCGTGCTCATTGTCTCTCAGGAGCTTTTGCTGCGCCTGGGAGTGCGGCAGTTCATGATGCAAGAGGCGGGCTTGCGCTGCTGTGGGGAGGCAGCATCGAGCGCCGAGGCGATGGACTTGCAGGCACGGCATCGCCCCTGTCTGGTCGTTGTGGCGGCCTGCCTGTCCTCTGGCGAGGCCCCTCGTCTGGTGCGTGATCTACGGCGAGGCATCCCCGAGCAGCGTGTGCTGGTGGTGGGCCGGGCAACGGAGCCCGATCTGGTGCGGCGTGTGCTCCAGGCTGGCGCGCGGGGATATGTGTCCAGTCTGGACGACGTGATGGAACTGCGGCTGGCCGTGGCCTCCGTGCTCGGCGGTCATCTGCATGTGAGCCGTGCCGTAGCTGACTGCATCACGATGGAGTCCCGTGCCAGTGCTGCGGCCGCTGGGCAGGACCGGCTGGCGATGCTCCGGCAATTGTCCGACAGGGAGATGGAAGTCTTCGGTTTGATGGGCCGGAAACTCGGGTGCAAGGAGATTGCCTTGCACCTGAGCATCAGTGTGAAGACCGTAGAGACGCACAAGCAACGGATGAAGGACAAGCTGGGGCTGCAACACGGAGCGGAGCTTCAGCGGCTGGCCATGGTGCAGGCGGAGCGGCTGGCGAAGACAGGCCCATAATTTTCATTCGCCACCGAAGGGCAAGCTGCCCTGCCCTGGAGACTGGACGCTATCCGTCGCCGAGCCCGCGTAGGGGACAAGGCAGATACCGGGCGTTACCGCGAACTCTTCGCCACCACTGATGGCAAGATCGAATCCGTCTCCTACACCACTGGCTACGTGCCCCCTTGGTTTTCTCCAACACCTTCAAGGAATGGATCGCCTGGTGCCCCAGCGAACACCGCCAGGTGCAGTGAAGGCCCGCCTCACGTCCGCACTGGTGTCTTGACCTGTGGGGGCAGTTCGGGTCTGATCGGGACAATCAGTGAACCACATCCACTTCATAAGCCATCGCTCTCGTCACCAACTTCTCTGGTTCACCTGAAATTACCGATGATTACGATTCGGCCACCATTTAGGGAGACGAAATCACGTTAGGCAGATGATGAAAGCGCTCCTCAAAGTTTGGATCGCTGCCAAGAGTGAGCGCGCAGCTCGCATTGTAGCTGGCCGCATTCAAAAAAGACTTCTTGGCGGAAGTGATTTCGTCCGCGCTGTTGAGTATGATAAAGGCGGCTACGAGGTTCACTTTCACATTCCGCTCAATTCGAAGGAATGGGTGACTGCCGTATATGAATTGATACAGCGAGCCCAATCTCATGCCCGCCAGTGGATCATATCAAGCACCATCGAAGAAGAGGTTTATATGATTTCAAACGAAGTTCCTGTGCCTGGAGTGGCGTCGGCTCATTTGATCATGCAGAAAGAAGTGCCAGTCGTGACCACGAAACCGACATGAAAATGAGCCTACCGAGACGCTGTGTGGAAGATGATCGCTTGAGCGTTAGGCAAACCAACCATGCATCAATCCCGTTTAGGAAACCTGGATGTCTTGCGAGCGCTAGCGGCTCTCGCGGTTTGCCTCTATCATTTCAGGGAAGATATTGCCATCCGTTCCATAGATGCCGCAGCGTCGGCATTCGCGTATGGCTATCTGGGGGTCGATGTGTTTTTTGTCATCAGCGGATTTGTGATCCCCTTGATGCTTCTAAAGACCAAGTATAGCCCAGCAGACATGGGGGCGTTCCTCACCTCTCGATTTGTTCGGCTATATCCAGCTTATATCGCATCCATCATGCTGGTGTTTGCTTTGTGGTATCTTTCCTCCTGCATTCCCGGATTCAGCGGCCAGTCACCAGCCATTTCCATCGCATCGGCTGTCTCCAACTCACTTCTTATCTGTGACTTTTCGGGCGATGAATGGATTCTTCCTGTGTTCTGGACTCTCGCTATCGAGGCTCAGTATTACGTCCTGATTGCCATCTCGTTTGCCTTCCTCATGGCTGAATCAAAGGGCATCAGATATATCGTTCTCGCGGCGTGGATAGCGGCACCGCTTGTAGCTGGCGTGGGACCTACCGTTTTCACTTGGACTGCCCTGTTTGCCATGGGGATCTTGTGCTGTCTCAGAGGCCATCAGTTGATTGGGCGACTGGACTTCTGGATCCTCTTGGGCGCTGCTTTTTCGACTCATGCGCTGACCAGAGGAACGACAAGCTCAGTGGTCGGCTCCTTGACCGGCTTAGCCATTATCTATTTGCCCGAGGTGCGCTCCCCGGTTCTGGCCTGGATAGGCGGCATATCATATTCCATTTACCTTATTCACGGGCCTTT
Source organism: Verrucomicrobiota bacterium (assembly GCA_963204975.1). Lineage (GTDB taxonomy): Bacteria > Verrucomicrobiota > Verrucomicrobiia > Verrucomicrobiales > Verrucomicrobiaceae > JAEUHN01. The sequence goes on from CAUJJC010000155.1 coordinate 2,807, forward strand.
GTGGGTGAAGGTCATGAATCTTACCAAGCGCCTGCCTGATACACCCACGATCCAAGTGGTGGCGTTGTTTTTGGTGCATCGGTCGTCATTGCAGCCAGCTACCTCTTTTTCATGGTGATCGAACGTCCCTCCCATGCATTCTCCCGGAGCATGAGACTACGACAGAGAAGAGCCGAACCATAGGCGACTGGACAACTGCTTGGGCCGTCCCGTCGCGATTAACTACCCTAATGCTGCCCTCACCAGCTTCGCGCACAAATGCGGTGCCTTAATCTCTCCACCAACTTTCAGAAGTCCCTGCCAAAGCATAGAGACTTGCTGGAGATCATCGAGCGTTTCGGAGCCGATCAAGACGCTGCGATCAGTCGAAGTGCCAGGCATCGCATGGCGAGTCGATCATGCCCTTGGCTACACAGCACCATTCGCGGTGGACAAGAGTGTCCGCGCTCCGTTGCGCTCAGGCGTCTGGTTCACGCCTAACAATGGGGTGAGAAACACCCGCCCCGCAGCTACGGCTTCACCTCCAGCGCCACCACATCGCCAGCGGCGTTGCGGGCGTAGAGGGTGCCGTTCGATAGGACGGGGAGGGTCCAGCAGCGTCCGCTGAGGATCTGGGCGGTGGCGAGCACTTCGTAGCTGGTGGGGGAGATTTTCGCGAGGCTGAGTTCGCCCACGCCGGAGAGGATGATGAGGGCGTTTTTCGCGGCGGTGACGCTGCCCATTTTGGCCACGGGCTCAGCCCACTTCGTTACACCGGTGGCGGCATCGAGGCACTTGAGCTGGGTCTTGCTGTTCTCGTCGCCGTCGATGCCGTAGAGGTGGCCGTCGATGAGGAGGGCGGGGTTCATCTGGGTGCGGAGGTCGCGGTGCTGCCAGAGGAGCTTGGATTCACCGGCGTTGAGTTCATACATGGCGCAGCCCTTGCCGTAGCCGGTGCTGATGAAGAGGTTCTTGCCTTGGACCACGGGGTCGGCGGCATTCACGCCGTAGCGAGTGGCCCAGGGGATGTCCCAGAGCTGCTTGCCAGTGGCGGGGTCGAGCGCGAGGTAGGCTTTGGTATTGGCGCTGAAGAGGATCTCCTGCGCTCCGATCTTCGCGATGAGCGGCGAGGTGTAGCCAGTCTCGGTATCGCCATCGGAGGACCAGAGCACCTTGCCCGTCGCCTTGTCCAAGGCGCAGCCACGGGTGCCGATGTTGAGCAGCAATTGCGTGCCGCGCACGATGGGCGAGCCGGAGAAGCCCCAGGTCGGTGCCTCCACCTTCAACTCGGTCGCCACGTTCTTCTGCCAGACGATCTTGCCCGTGGCGGCCTCGAAGCAGAACAGATCTCCCCACTTGCTAAGGGTGAAGACCTGCGCGCCATCGACCGTCGGCGTGGTGCCGGGGCCGCCATCGTAATACTTGTCACCGAGTTCTGCGGCGTAGCTATGCGTCCAGAGCTGCTTGCCGGTCTTCGCGTCGAAGCAGAACACGCTGTCCTTGTCGTCCGCCCATCCGAGGGTGAAGACGCGTCCCTCAGCTACACTGAAGGAGGAGAAACCGATGCCCACACTGGCCGTCCAGAGCTGCTTGGGTCCATCGCCTGCGAAGCTGGTGGCGATCGTTTCATCCGAGATGCCGGTGCGATGAATGCCGCGCCAGTGCGGCCAGTCGGCGGCCTGAGCAACTGCAGAAGCGAGAACGAGGAGGGCGAGTGTTTTCATGGCGAGGCAAGGCATAGCATGGGCGGCGTTTCTGTCGATCACCATGCCTTACGCATGAAAAGGCGGAGTGGCCATGAGTTCTCACGCGAATGGAAAACGAATAGACCGCGAATGACCGCAAATAGGGCGGTGTCGCTGATCGGTTGGCCATTTGTCCTCATTCGTTTCCATTCGCGCGCATTCGCGTTGAAATCGTCCCCCTCGCACCCTTGACCAGTCGCGAGGGGGATCTGCAGCCCATACTTCACCAGGTGCGGCCTTGGATATCGCAAGCCCTGTCGTCGATCACCATGACGAGCATCATGGCTTGCGTTTCACTACGTTCTTCGCTTCGATGGCGGCGCTTTGGCCGAACCGCAAATCATCTCTCCGAAGCCTGCTCTCAACCCGGAGCGGCTCATGCTCCTGGCCCGTCAGGGCTGGGCGCTGGCGCGTCCCTTCGCCCGGAGGCACAAGCGCGAGCTGGGCGTGCTGCTCGCCATCCTCGCCGTGCTTCTCGGTCCCTTCATTCTGCGCCCGGCGAGTGGCAATGCGGCCACGCGTCATGATCGTCGCCTGGTGATCATGACGCCGCATCATGAGAGCATTCGCCGGGAGTTTGGGCAGGCGTTTGCGAAGCAATGGAAGGAGAAGACCAGCGAGACGCTCTACATCGACTGGCGCGTGGCTGGCACAGCGGAACTGCGCATGATGGTCGCCTCGGATTTCGTCTCGGCCTTCGAATACTACTGGCGGCGCACCTTGAACAAGTCGTGGTCCGACGAGATCGGTCGCGAGTTCCTCAATCCCAAGGCGGCAGCGGACAGCGAAGCCCGCGCTGAGTTCATGAAGTCGAAGGTGGGCATCGGCGTCGATGTGTTCTTCGGCGGCGGCGCTTACGACTTCGAGAAGCTCGCCGCCGCAGGTTTCCTCGTGGCCAGTGATCCGGCGACAGGCGCAGGCTTGGCTCGACTCAAGGAGCGGCACCCCGAGTGGTTCAATGATGAGTCACTGCCCGCGAAGGTGGGCGGCGAGACCTACTATGATCCATCGCTGCGCTGGTGCGGCACCGCCTTGTCCAGCTTTGGCATCGTTTACAACCGCGACGTGCTCAAGCGTCTCGGCATCGAGAAGGAACCCGAGCACTGGAGCGATCTGGCTGATCCTCGGCTCTTCGGTCAGATCGCGCTCTCCGATCCGAGCAAGAGCAGCAGCGTGGCCAAAGCCTTCGAGATGCTAATTCAGGAACAGATGCAGCTCGCCATCGACCGCCTGAAGCAAAAGCCCGGTCAGATGCTGAGCGCGGAGAAAATCGAGGAGGCTGGCGTGCGCGAGGGCTGGATCAAAGGGCTGGCCCTGATCCAGCGCATCTGCGCCAACACTCGCTACTTCACCGACGCCTCGACGAAGATCCCGCTCGATGTGGCCAAGGGCGACTCCGCTGCCGGCATGTGCATCGACTTCTACGGACGCTCGAGCGAGGAGGAAGTGCGCAAGGAGGATGGCACCTCGCGCGTGGGCTTCATCGCCCCGGTCGGTGGCACAGCGATCAGCGTGGACCCCATCGCCATGATGCGCGGTGCAGCGGAGCCCGAGCTGGCAGAGGCCTTCATGGAGTTCGCGCTTTCCGATGCAGGGCAAAAGCTCTGGAACTTCCGTCCAGGCTCCCCTGGTGGACCGCAGAAGCATGCCCTCCGTCGCCTGCCCGTGCGCAAGGACATCTACGCTCCGGCCCACCTCGAGCACATGACCGATGCCAAGGAGTTGCCCTTCGAGAAAGCCAAGGCCTTCACCTACCATCCCGAGTGGACCGCCAGCTCGATCAACATCATCGCCTTCCTCGTGCGCGTGATGGCGGTGGACTCGCACCACGAGCTGCGCACCGCCTGGGAGGCCGTGATGAAGGGCGGCATGAACCCGCGTGCCCTCGAATACATGCAGCAGCTACAGCTGATCAATTACGACTCCGTGCGCACGGACATCGGCCCGGTGCTCGCCTCCCGTGACAAGGTGAAGGAAGTTCGCGAGGCGCGCCTGCTCACCGACCTCTTCCGCCGCAGCTACGCCGATGCGGTGAAATTCTCCCGCGCCAAACGCTGACTCGCCATGCCCACTGCCACCACACGCACGATCTTCTGGGCGCTGCTCCTCTTCTTCGCCTGCTTCTTCGTCTGGCCCATCATCAGCACGGTGAAGACCGCGTTCACGGGCGTGCATGGTGGCTTCACCTTGAGCTACATCACCGAAGTCTTTGCCAATGACCTCTATCGTCGTGGTCTGGCGAACTCGCTGAACATGGCGGTCTTCACCACGCTGGGCTGTCTGCTGGTGGCTATCCCGCTCGCTTCCATTTATGTGAAATGCGACTTCCCAGGGAAGACGATCCTCAATTCCCTGGTGCTCACGCCGATGATCCTGCCGCCGTTTGTCGGAGCGATCGGCATCAAGGCGATCCTGGGCCAGGCGGGTGCGCTCAACAGCCTGCTCATCTCTCTCCACCTGATGGACCCGCAGCATCCGATGGACTGGCTGGGCAGCGGTCAGATGACCGGCATCGTCATCATGAACGTGCTGCATCTCTACCCAATTCTTTACCTCAACGTCAGCGCCGCGCTGTCGAACCTCGATCCCGCTCTGGAAGAGGCGGCGGCGAACCTCGGGTGCGCTCCGCAGGATCGCTTCCGCCGCATCACGTTGCCGCTCATCATGCCGGGCATCTTCGCGGGCGGCACCATCACCTTCATCTGGGCCTTCACCGAACTCGGCGTGCCTCTGGTCTTTGACTATGATCGCGTGACCTCGGTGCAGATCTTCAATGCGCTCAAGGACATCAGTGGCAACCCCTTCCCCTACGCGCTCGTGGTGGTGGTGTTGGTGATCACGGCTATGATTTATGCGACGAGCAAGCTGATCCTCGAGAAAGGCAACACCGGCGGCGGTGGAGGTCGCGCCACGACGGGTCGATCCATGATTCAACTGCCACCGAAGCTCGCCTGGGCCTGCACCGCGTTCTTCAGCGTGGTCACGGTTCTGGCCGTAATGCCCCACTTCGGCGTCATTCTGCTCTCGCTCTCGAATGACTGGTATGACACGGTGCTACCGCATCAGCTCACCCTCTCGCATTACTTCGGTGCGCTCGGTCATGAATTGGTGCTCGGCTCCATCGCCAACAGTTTAAAATACGCCACCATCGCTACGATGGCTGACCTCGTGCTCGGCCTCGCCGTGGCTTACATCGTGGTGCGCACGAAGATCAAAGGTCGCGAGATCATCGACGCCCTCGCCATGCTGCCGCTCGCGGTGCCGGGGATCGTGATGGCCTTTGGCTATCTGGCGATGACACGCGAGGGTCAGCCTTTCCACTGGCTGATGCTGGGGGAGAACCCGCTCATCGTTCTCGTCATCGCCTACAGCGTGCGTCGCCTGCCTTACGTGGTGCGTTCCGCCAGTGCGGGTCTGCAACAGGTGAGCCCCACCCTCGAAGAGGCCGCGCAAAACCTCGGCTGCGATCCGGCCAAAACGATGTGGCGCATCACGCTTCCGCTCGTCGCGCCGAACCTCATCGCGGGTGGTCTGCTCGCCTTCTCGTTCGCGATGCTGGAGGTGAGCGATTCGATGATCCTCGCCCAGCAGGCCGTTCATTACCCCATCACCAAGGCGATCTACTCGCTGCTCAGCACCCTGGGCGAAGGTCCCAGCCTCGCCTCCGCCCTCGGCGTTTGGGCCATGATTTTCCTCGGCCTCACGATGCTCGGGGCCGCGCTGATTCTGGGCAAAAAGCTCGGCGCGATGTTTCGGAGCTAGGTGGCGGAATCGTCGCTTCCGCCGAAAAACCCGGGCTTGGACTGGCGTTAATGCCCGCCATGCTCACCCGACGTTCCGCTCTCCAGCAATCCGCCTGTGGATTTGGTTACATGGCCCTCAATGCCATGATGACCCGTCAGGCGACGGCTGCCTCCAATCCCCTCGCCGAGCGCCCGACTCCGCTGCCCGTCAAGGCAAAGCGTGTCATCTTTCTCTTCATGGCTGGAGGCGTGAGCCATGTGGACTCCTTTGATCGCAAGCCGGAACTTGATCGCCTGGATGGCAAGATGATGGACTTCGACGACTCGCGTGCCATCGCCAAAACGGGCATGGGAGCCACCCAGCGCGTGATGAAGCCGCTGTGGGAATTCAAGCAGCGCGGCCAGAGCGGACGCTGGGCCTCGGAGCTTTTCCCTCACATGGCGAACATGGTGGACGACCTGTGCTTCATCCATTCGATGCACACCGAAGGCGTCGCCCACGGCCCTGCCACCTTGTTCCTCCACACCGGCTCCACGAACTTCATCCGCCCGAGCATGGGCTCCTGGGTGAGCTACGGTCTGGGTGCCGAGAACGAGAATCTACCGTCGTTCGTCACCATCAGCCCGAGCATGGGCAATGGCGGGCCGCGCAACTACGGCACTGCTTTCCTCCCCGCCGTTTACCAGGGCACGGCCCTCGGACGCGCCGGGCAGCCCTCGTCCGAGGCGACCATTCGCAACCTGAGCAATGCGATGCTCAAGCCCGACCAGCAGCGGCGGCAGTTCGAGCTGCTTCAATCGCTCAACGCCGAGCAACTCGCCCGCACGCACGGCGGCTCCGAATACGAAGCAGTGATCAACAGCTACGAACTCGCCTGGCGCTTGCAACACCGCGCGCCCTCGGTGCTCGATCTCGCGCAAGAATCTGCCGAGACGCTGAAGATGTATGGCATTGATGAAAAGCCGACGGACAACTTCGGTCGCCAGTGCCTCATGGCCCGCCGACTGGCTGAGCAGGGCGTGCGTTACATCCAGGTCAATTACTCCGACAACTCGAACAACCCTGCCTGGGATCAGCACAGCAACATGCCCAAGCATGCCGATCACGCGGCTGCGGTGGACAAGCCCGTGGCCGCGCTCTTGCAAGACCTCAAACAACGCGGCTTGCTGGAGGACACGATCGTCTGGTGGGGCGGCGAATTCGGCCGCACGCCGTATTCGGAAAAGAATGGCACTGGGCGCGATCACAATCCCACGGGGTTCACCGTTTGGCTCGCAGGCGGAGGCTTCAAACCGGGCTTCGCTTACGGCGAGACCGATGAGTTTGGCCACATGGCGATCAAGGACAAGGTCCACATGCACGACCTGCACGCCACGATCCTGAACCAGCTTGGCCTCGACCACGAGCGGCTCACCTATCGCTACGCGGGCCGCGACTTCCGCCTCACGGACGTCCACGGCCATGTGGTGAAGGACCTCGTGGCCTGATCTAGCGACGCCCTCCCCTGCCCTGCGCGCTGACGCCTTTGCCAGTTGCGAATCGGAAGCCCTGCGCCTTCTTACGCGCCCTTTTTCCGATCGACAATCATGAGCACCGAGCGCCGTAAACAATTCCCCTTCGATGAGTTCGAACCCAAGTGGCAGGCTACTTGGGAATCCGCGAAGGCCTTCCGCACGCCCAATCCTGGCGACGCTGATTTCGATGCGTCCAAGCCAAAGTATTTCGTGCTCGACATGTTCCCATATCCGAGCGGCAACGGCCTCCACGTCGGCCATCCCGAAGGCTATACGGCCACGGACATCATTGGTCGCTTCAAGCGCATGAACGGCTTCAACGTGCTGCACCCGATGGGCTGGGATGCCTTCGGTTTGCCTGCGGAGCAGTATGCGATCAAGACGGGCACGCACCCGCGCGTGACCACGGAGGCGAACGTCAAGAACTTCACCAAGCAGCTCAAGAGCCTGGGCTTTGCCTATGACTGGGATCGCGAGGTCAACACGACCGATCCGGGCTACTTCAAGTGGACGCAGTGGATCTTCCTCAAGCTCTACGGCTCGTATGTGAACGACGAGGGCAAGGCGCGTCCGATCAGCGAGCTGGAAGCGCAAGGGCTGAGTCGCGAAGAGATTGACTCGCGTCGTCTCGCGTATGTCTCCAGCGCGCCCGTGAACTGGTGCCCGGAACTCGGCACGGTGCTGGCGAATGAAGAAGTCGTGGACGGCAAGAGCGAGGTCGGCGGCTTCCCGGTGGAGCGTCGTCCGATGCGCCAGTGGATGCTGCGCATCACGTCGTTCGCCCAGCGTTTGATCGATGAACTCGATGGCCTCGACTGGCCGGAGAGCATCAAGTTGCTCCAGCGGAACTGGATCGGCCGCAGCGAAGGCGCGGAGGTGAAATTTGAGATCTCCAATTTCAAATCTCAAATCACCGTTTTTACCACCCGCCCAGACACCTTGTTCGGCGCGACCTACATGGTGCTCTCGCCCGAGCATCCGTTGGTGGAAACCATCACCACAGACGCCCAACGTGAAGCCGTGCAGGCCTATCAAAAGTCTGTCGCCTCCAAGAGCGATCTGGAGCGCACCGAACTCGCCAAGGACAAGACCGGCGTCTTCACCGGCGGTTACGCGATCAATCCGGTAAGCAACGAGCGTGTGCCGATCTGGATTGCTGACTACGTGCTCATGACTTACGGCACCGGCGCGATCATGGCGGTGCCTGCGCATGACGAGCGTGACTTCGAGTTCGCGCAGAAGTTTGGCCTGCCGATCACCCAAGTGGTTCAGCCACCGGGCGACAAGGACTGGCAAGGCTTCACCGATGACGGCACCGCCGTGAACTCCGGCTTCCTCGACGGCCTGCCCACGCCGGAAGCGAAAGCAAAGATCATCGCCTGGCTAGAGGAAAAGAACCTCGGCAAGAAGACCATCAACTTTAAACTGCGCGACTGGCTCTTCAGCCGTCAGCGCTACTGGGGCGAGCCCTTCCCGTTGATCTGGGAGAACGGCCAGCACGCAGCGATTCCCGAGAGCGAGCTGCCTTTGCTGCCGCCCGATCTCGAGGACTTCAAGCCCACTGGCACGCCCGAGCCGCCACTGAGCAAGGCAACGGATTGGGTGCAGTATTCCGCTACTGCGACTCGTGAACTCAACACGATGCCGCAATGGGCGGGCTCATGCTGGTATTATCTGCGCTACTGCGACGCGAAGAACACCGAACGCTTCGTCGGCGAAGCGGCGGAGAAGTATTGGATGGGCGGCGGCAAGCCGGGCGGCGTTGACTTGTATGTCGGCGGCACCGAGCACGCCGTGCTGCACCTGTTGTATGCCCGCTTCTGGCACAAGGTGATGTTCGACCTCGGTTACGTCAGCACGCCGGAGCCGTTCCAGCGTCTGGTGAATCAAGGCCTCATCATGGGCGAGGACGGACAGAAGATGTCGAAGTCGCGCGGCAATGTGGTGAACCCCGACGACGTGGTGAACGACTACGGCGCGGATTCATTGCGCTTGTATGAGATGGCCATGGGACCACTCGAACAAGTGAAGCCTTGGAGCATGAATGGTGTGGTTGGCCAATACCGATTCCTCGCACGCTTGTGGCGCTTGGTCATGGTCGAGGACCAGGAAGGCGCATGGAGCTTCAGTCCGCAGCTTCAAGATGTGCCTGCCGACAAAAACCTGAACAAGTTACTTCATAAGACGATCAAGAAAGTCGGCGAGGACATTGAGAAGCTGAGTTTCAACACTGCCATCAGTGAGATGATGGTTTTGAACAACGCCCTAACTCAAAGCGAAATCCGTCCTGTCACAACACTGCTCACCTTCCTGAAGGTGCTCAGCCCCTTCGCGCCGCATCTGGCAGAGGAGTTGTATTCGATCATCCGCACGCAGTTCCCTCAGCTAGTGCCCGCTGGCTTCGTCGCCGATTGCACCTGGCCTGCGTATGATCCGACCGCGCTCATCGAGGACGAGATCGAAGTCGTGCTGCAAGTGAACGGCAAACGCCGCGACAGCATCACGGTGCCGATTGCCACCCCG
>CAUJJC010000156.1 GCA_963204975.1 Verrucomicrobiota bacterium
CCACGCCAATGCTGCCACCAACCGTGGTGCCCACATGAGCGATCACCGCATCCGCGCCTTGCTTGGTCATCTCGATCGCCTCCTCAGGGGTCGCTACATACACGATGCTGAAAAGATCCATGCGACGCGCGAGCCCGACCATCTCGAACTCCTTCTGCACGCTCATGCCAGTCTCCTCGAGCACGCCACGGAAGTGACCATCCACAATCGTGTGCGTGGGGAAGTTGTTCACGCCGCTGAAGCCCATCTCCTTCACGCGACCCAGCCAGTGCCACATGCGGCGGCGGGGGTCCGTGGCATGAACGCCGCAGACCACCGGAATCTCATTCACCACCGGCAGCACTTCATATTCGCCGATCTCCATCGCGATCGCATTCGCATCGCCATACGCCATCAGACCGCACGTCGAACCATGGCCCATCATGCGGAAGCGGCCCGAGTTGTAGATGATGATGAGATCCGCGCCACCCTTCTCGATGAACTTGGCGCTGATGCCCGTGCCAGCTCCGGCAGCAATGATCGGCTCGCCCTTCTTGAGCGTGGCGTTCAGACGATCGACGACTTCCTGACGTGTGTAAGGATTCCCTTTTCCGGTCCAGATGTTGGGCATGGCAGTGAGTGATGAGGTTGAAAGGCAAGGCCGCCTTCGCGGTCGGCGCTTGTAGATGCAGAGAAAGCCACGCGCATCCAGCATCTTTGCTCCATTCACTATCTGAAACCCACACTCAGTCGGCCCGCTGCCAGCCCCAGGTCATCGGTGGCACTGGCAGAGTTCCTGGCAAGGCCACGCGCTGGATCAAGGCGCTGCCGAGGATCTCAGCGAGGACGTTGCCAGCCACTTGGTCAGGCACCGCATCCACGTGAAGCTCAGCATCTGATCGTGCCTGAGCGGCAAAGCGGGACAACCAACCGCGAAGATTCGCCAGCACCTGGCGAACTTCGTCCTGTGACTTGCTAGGCAGTGTGGGGAAGTCGGCGACGAGCATGGCGATCAGCAGGGCATCGTCTCCCAGCGCTTCGGAAGCGTGGCTCAGGCGGAGCGCGAAGCCCTCGATCTCGGCGGCGATGACTCTCTGCGAGCGATTCACTCGATCTCGACAAGTCGCTGCCACAGCGGCGATGAGATCATCCTTGGTGGTGAAGTGATGGTGCAGGCTGGCGCTACTGATGCCCACCTCATCGGCCAGTTGTCGGGTGCTGAAACCATTGCAGCCCTTCGCTCGCACCAGCCTGCCAGCGACTTCGATGATCTGCTCCTTGGTGACGTCTTTGCGCTTGGCCATTCCACTGTCTATCATGCGCTAGATAGAGTTGTCAAAACTTTCGATCTCCAGGCTTGCCAGTCATCGCCATCGTGAGACAATCGAGCCTCATTGCCGGGGAGTTTTTGCTCCATCCTTTCGCATCCATTTCCAACCCACGCTCACCATGCCCACCGCCAAAAAGAAAACCTCCCACCAGCTCCGCAACGACAAGTATGAAGTCGGAGCCATTCGCCCCATCAAGAAGCTGATGGTTGCCAATCGTTCCGAGATCGCCATCCGCGTGATGCGTGCGGCGACGGAACTGGGCATTCGCACGGTGGGCATCTATGCGGCGGAGGACCGCTTCTGCCCGCATCGCTTCAAGGCGGATGAGGCTTATGAGTTGAACAAGGACAAGGGGCCTCTTGGCGCGTATCTCGACATCGAAGGCATCGTGGCGCTGGCGGTGGAGAAGGGCGTGGACGCGATTCATCCGGGCTATGGCTTCCTGTCGGAGAACCCGCAGTTCTCGAAGGCTTGCGCAGATGCAGGCATCATCTTCATCGGACCGGATGCGAAGATTCTCGACATGATGGGCGACAAGACTGCCGCGCGCAACGTGGCGGACAAGCTCAAGATTCCGACGCTGCAAGGCACGAAGGACCCGGTGGAGTCGAAGAAGGAAGCGATGACTGTGGCGAAGAAGATCGGCTTCCCGTTGATCATCAAGGCAGCGTTCGGTGGCGGTGGTCGCGGGATGCGCGTGGTGCAGAAGGCGGAGGACTTGGAGAAGCTGCTCGATGAAGCGCAGACGGAAGCGAAGCGCGCGTTCGGTAATGGCGCGGTGTTCCTGGAGAAGTTCGTCGGTCGCGCGAAGCACATCGAAGTGCAGATCCTCGCGGACAAGCATGGCAACGTGCTGCACTTGCATGAGCGCGACTGCTCCGTGCAGCGCCGTCACCAGAAGGTGATCGAGCAGGCACCGAGCTACCAGATTGATCAGAAGATCATTGATGGTCTGTGCAATGCCTCGCTCGCCATCGCGAAGGAAGTTGGCTACACGCACGCAGGCACCGTGGAGTTCCTCGTCGATGTGGACTCGGGCGACTGGTATTTCATCGAGATGAATCCACGCATCCAGGTGGAGCACACGGTGACGGAAGAGATCACAGGCATCGACATCGTGCGCTCACAGATCCTCATCGCGCAAGGTCATCAGCTTCATGAAGAACCGCTCGCACTGCCTGCGCAGGGCAACATCGAGAAGAGCGGCTTCGCCATTCAGTGCCGCATCACCACAGAAGATCCAGAGAACGGCTTCACGCCCGACTTTGGCAAGATCCTGACCTATCGCTCCGCCGGTGGTTTCGGCGTGCGACTCGATGGCGCGCTCGGCACCACGAACGCGGTGATCACGCCTTACTACGACTCGATGCTGGTGAAGGTCACCGTCTTCGCCCGCACGTATGAGCAGGCGCTGGATCGCATGGATCGTGCGCTGCGCGAGTTCCGTATTCGCGGCGTGAAGACGAACATCCCCTTCCTAGAGAACGTCATCGCCGATCCCACCTTCCGCGCCGGTGCGGCCACCACGCGCTTCATTGATACCAATCCGCACCTGTTCCAGTTCGAGAAGCGCAAGGACCGCGCGACGAAGATGCTGAACTACATCGCGGACGTGATCGTGAACGGCAATCCGTTCGCGAAGAGCCACACACTCAAGACCATCGGCAAGCTGCCTGCGGTGCCGCTGCCGAAGTTCGATCACCTCACGCCGCCTGCAAAGGGCACGAAGAACCTGCTCACGGAGATGGGGCCCGAGAAGTTCTGCTCCGAGTGGATTCCCAAGCAGAAGCGTCTGCTCATGACGGACACGACCTTCCGCGATGCGCATCAGTCGTTGCTCGCCACGCGCATGAGGTCGTTCGACATGCTGCAAGTCGCGAGCGCCGTGGCGCATCGCACGCCGAACCTCTTCTCGATGGAGATGTGGGGCGGCGCGACCTTCGATGTGACCATGCGCTTCCTGCGCGAAGATCCGTGGGAGCGTCTCCGCCAGCTCCGCGCGAAGGTGCCGAACATCCTTTTCCAGATGCTCTTCCGTGGCTCGAACGCCGTGGGTTACACCAACTACCCGGACAACGTGGTGAAGGGCTTCATCAAACATGCCGCCGCGAACGGCATGGACATCTTCCGCATCTTTGACTCGCTCAACTACTTGCCGAATCTCGCCGCCGCCATGGAAGCCGTGCGCGAGGACACGAAGTCCATTTGCGAAGGCACCGTCTGCTACACCGGCGACATCCTTGATCCCTCGCGCGACAAATACGGCCTCAAGTATTACGTCAAACTCGCGAAGGAACTCGAGAAGATGGGTGCGCACATGCTGTGCATCAAGGACATGGCCGGCCTCGTGCGTCCGTATGCGGCGAAGAAGCTCTTCTCCACGCTGAAGGACGAGATCGGCATCCCGATTCACTTCCACACGCACGACACCAGCGGCCTCAATGCGAGCAGCATCCTGCAAGCCGCTGACGCGGGCGTGAATGTCGCCGATGCAGCCATCGCTTCCATGAGCGGCGGCACCTCGCAGCCGAACATCAACAGCATCGTCGCCTCGCTTCAGCACACGAAGCGCGACACGCAGCTCGACATCGACGCGCTGCAGGAGTTCAGCGACTACTGGGCTGCCGTGCGCGCGATTTACAAGCCGTTCGACACCAGCGAGCCCTACGGCACCGCCGAAGTGTATCTGCACGAGATGCCCGGCGGCCAATACACGAACCTCAAGGAGCAAGCCACCGGCATGGGCATGGCCTCGCGCTGGCCTGAAATCGCCAAGGCGTATGCCGAGGTGAACCAGATGTGCGGCGACATCATCAAGGTGACGCCGAGCAGCAAGGTCGTCGGTGACCTCGCCATCGAGTGCATCGCCAAGGGCGTGAAGCCTGCCGACATCGTGAACCTCAAGGGCACGAAGTGGAGCAACGACGTGACCAGCATGTTCGAAGGCTGGCTCGGCGAACCGTTCTACGGCCTCGAGCCCGAGGAAGCGAAGGACTCCTGGAAGAAGTGGAACGCGCTCGCCGATGCCATCGTCGGCAAGACCGGCAAGCGCATCAAAGGCCGCCCCGGCGTCCACGCTGCGAAGGTCGAATTGAAGAAGGTCACCGAGGAACTCGAAAGCAAACTCAAGCGCAAGCCGAGCGAAGACGACGTGTGGAGCTACCTCATGTATCCCGACGTGTTCATGAAGTTCGCCGAGTTCCGCAAGAGCTACGGCGACGTCTCCGTGCTGCCCACCAGCGCCTACTACTACGGCCTCGCGCAGAAGGAAGAAATCAACGTCCACCTCGAAGAAGGCAAGACGCTCTTCGTCCGCCTGGTGAACCTCACCGAGCCCGACCAGAACGGCCAGCAGACCGCCATCTTCGAACTCAACGGCTACCCACGCCACACCACGGTCACGAACAAGAACCTCGCCAAGGAAGTCGTCACCCGCGCCAAAGCCGATCCCGCGAACCCCAGCGAAGTCGGTGCCCCCATGCCCGGCATGGTCGCGAGCATCTCCGTCAGCGTCGGCCAGAAGGTGAAAGAAGGCGAAACCCTCGTGACCCTCGAAGCCATGAAGATGTTCGCCGCCGTCGCCTCACCCATCGCCGGCACCGTGCAGGAAGTCTGCGTGAAGGTCGGCGAGAGCGTGGATAGCAAGGATTTGCTGGTGAGGTTGGTGAAGTGATTGCGCTCAATGAACTCAGGTCAGAAATTCGTTGAACAGGTTCTCGCATCCCGTCGAGCTGCAAGCGAGAAGCTGCGCGGGGAAATGACACCTGAAAAAGTTGAGCATTTGAGAAAACTCCTTCGCGAGATGCGTGGAGATTTTTGCCGATGGGCTGCGACGTGAATTTCAAATGGCTCAGGACGAACTAAGACTTGAACGAATGCTCAGAGATGGTCGAGAGACTGAGGATGAATATCAGGGAATTAAAGGGCGATGCCGCCGATCTTCATCTCGAAATCGGAAGATAATCTTCGGAGATTTGGCAACCAATCACGACGGGAGCAATCATCATGTTCTTATTCTAGACGACAGTGGTCCCAAGATTCACGTTCAGTTCGAGGAGCGGGCCTATGGTGCGTGGATAGCGGATGAAGATTCTTTCGCTGTTGCGCTCGGCTGCGACGAGGGATTGGAGGTGTGCTTTTTTGATGTGGACGGCACCCCAACTGGCAAAAGAATCTGGCCCTACAAATGGTTCACCTTTCTTGGACTGAGCGAGACGGGAAGTCACTGTGCGTGGGAGTATCAGCGTCGTCTCCATATCACAGAAACTGCAACTAATGCCGATTACCTCGAAGTCGAGTTGCCGTTTTTTGGTGCACCCAACTTAGCCCGATTCAACTCAGCGGCAGGCTATGTCGACATACTCAGCGATGAGGGATTGGCAGTGCGAGTGCATTTTGATTCTGGCAGGTGGGAGATCGTAGCCAGTTAGCGAATCCCCAACGCCCAACGGGCGTTCGTCATGCAGCCCAAGGGTGGACGCGCAGC
>CAUJJC010000157.1 GCA_963204975.1 Verrucomicrobiota bacterium
AGCAGGAACATGGACTGCGGCAGCCTGCTGCCGCATTCGGAAGGCCAGCTTGCTGGCCGTCGAAAGGTCCAGGACGATATTTTGTCGAGGCGCTTCCGCGTATGCGCCAGCGGAGGACTTTCTTCGTTCACCTGGAGACTTTGGCGGCAGCAGGGCTGCCTTGGACAAGCGGCAGCAGGCTGCCGCAGTCCATGTAGCCGTGATCACTCAAACACGATCTCGCCCATCACGGACGTGTCATCCATGCTCGTGCTCGTCAGCGATGAAGACCAGATCGCGCGGTCGATGACTTCGCGGGGCAAGGCGTGATTGCGGCCGAAGTTGGCTTTCCAAGTGATGCCTTTGCTGGGTGGTTCGACGCCGAGGGTGGCGAAGGGGATGACGAGATGCGCGTGCCAGCGTTTGGTTTTCGCATCGACGCGGGTTTCGCTGGTCCAGTCGCCGTTCCAGGTGGGGTCGTCTTTGCCGTGGCGTGGGTCCATCACGTCGGTGATGCGGCCGTTGAGGGCGTCGTATCGGCTCGCGGCGTTGGCACCTTGAGTGAAGCGGTAGAGGAGGGGCTGGGCGGGATTCGGGGCGAGATAGAGGTCAATGGCTTCTTGATTCGTGAGGACGCGGTCGCGATTGAAGGCGGTAAAGAGGGTGGTGTCGCCGAGTTCGGCCTCGGCGCGGAGGTGGAGGGCTTTGTCGTCGTAGAGGAGGCGGATCGTCGTGTGGCGCGGCAGCGTGTGCAGCGGTGGGAGGAGCGTGAGGGCATGCGCGGTGGCGTTTTGCCACTCGGGGCTGTCGAGCGTGAGTTTGGCGGTCGTTTTGGCGATGGTGAGCTTTTTGAGGCCCATGGGCGGAGCGTTGCGCATCGCCTTGGTGTCCCAGTTGAAGCAGGTGCTGGCGTAGGGCTCCTGGTAGCCGTCGTGGGCGAGTTGCAGGTGTTTCGCGTCGTGGCCGGGAAAGGGGAACAGAATGTGGTTCCACTCTTTTTGATGCCCTTTGACGTAGAGCGTGGCGATGAAGGCGTTTCGCGCGTCGATGGCATCGAGCAGGCGATGCAGCGAGCCGGTGTCGGGCAGCATTTGGTAGGCCTGATGCAGATGCACGACCTTCGCGAAGTGCTTCAAGTAGTCGAACTCGGTGCGCACGAGCGCGAGGCGTGTTTTGACCTTCGGCGTGGTGGCGAGCTTCTCGGACTGCGCGAGGTGGCCCTCCATCGCGGCGAGCATGCGCGGCGTGTAGAGGAAGGCGATGAGCTGAAAGGGATCGGTGACCGTTTTGCGTCCGCGAGCATCGGTGGGCAGCGCTTTGAACGTCCACACGTCGGTGCGCGTGCCGAGGTGGTCGGAGTAGAGCGCGATGGCGTTGTAGAGTTCGTCGTAAAAGGCACGCATGTAGAAGGCGATGCTCTTGTTTTGAAACGCGGCCTCGCAGAACTCGGGCACGAGGTCCTTCGCGTGGTTGTTCGCTGGATCGTCAAACATGCGGCCCATGGTGTAATAGACGGGGCCTTCGAGGCCGAAGAGCTGGCCGGGGCCGTCGCGGTAGAGCGACTGGATGCGGTTCACGGCGAGCCTTTGCACCTGCTGCTCGATGTAGCCGGGCGTGCGCATCGGCGTGTAGCGCGTGCCGAGGTTCGGGCACCAGTTGTAAACGTAGCCGGTGAAGCCGCGCGGCACGTCGATGCCACGCCAAGGCGCGATGTCTTCCTCGTTCGTGCCGGTGAGCATGATGCAGGTGTTCGCGGGAAACACTTTGAAGCTCTTCGGCGGCGCGGCGGTGAGGATGTAGCTCATCATCGTCACCTGCTTACCCGGATGCGACTTCTCCAAACGTCGCGCCACATCGCGGTGGAAGATCCAGATCTTCTCCGACCAGTCTTTGCCCGTGCCGTGGAGCGCGTCGCACTTCTCGCACTGGCACTCGCGAAAGCCATCCGGCTGACCGAGATCGACGCTGTCGTAGCCTTTGTCGAAGAAGCCCGCGAGATCGCGGTAGATGCGCTCCTGCACGTCGGCGTTCGACAGGCAATACTGCCCGTTGCCCTCCGGCTTCAAACGCGAGCCGCTGATCAGCGCGAAGTATTCCGGGTGCTCCGCAAACAACTCCGCCGGCACCGCCCGCTCCCAGGTGTGCCCGCCGAACTGCTCGTCCACGCGCGGGAAGCGATTGTGCGCGAGATCGTAAAACGACGCACCCGCCGGATGCGCCGTGTTCACTCGCAGCAGCGGCGTGGTGATCACGTTCAGCGACTCCGGCACCGTCATCGTCTTCATCGGCAGAAACTCGATCGCGGGGGACGCGAGCAGGTCGATCTTCGCCGCGCCGCTCACCGGCGTGTAGCCCGGCAGATCCGGATACAAGAAGCGCTCGCCCATGAACTTCCGCGCAAAGTCCACCGCCGCCTTCGCCGTGCCCACGCGATCCCAGTTCGGCCTGCGCTTGTTGTCCGTCGGTGCCTTCGAGGGATGATCATGCCCCGCGATGATCACATCCTTGCCCATCACCCGATGCACAAAGCTCCAATCCCGCAGCTTCGTCACATCGAGACCGTTCTTCTGCGCGAACTGCGTGTTCCCGAGCATCAACGCGGGTTTGGCCGCATCACGCTCCTTTTCCCGCACGACCACGACTTCCGCCTTATTCGCCAAAAACGCCGTTTGGAGCAACCGCGCCGTCTGCACGAGACTTTCGTCCAAAGCCGGTGAAGGCAGCGCATCCGGCAAAACGATCTGGTAATCCGATTTCCCCACATCGAGCAATGTCAGGTCCGCAGCGGCTGCGGCGGTGAGGGAGAGGAAAAGCGCGAGGAGGGGTTTCATGTGGGGACATGAAACGTGGAACCCATATTGCTCCTCTCTATGGAGGAGCTTGATTGACAAAATCCAGACCTAACGGCTGCTTCGACTCAATCGCTTTGGGGTAGCAGGTGACTTCACAGCCCCGGCAGGGCGTCGCAGGGACACCTCCTCACCTTTGCCAATGGCGGCTGACTTCAGCGTCTGAGGCCTTGCTTGTTCACAAACGGTTACTGGAAGCTCGATAATCGCCCCCTCAATGGGCATGATTGTGTTGGCAAACATCGTGGCGGCCGAAGTCGCGACGGCAGTGCCAACATGGAAGAATGAGGCGGATGCAGTGTGGTTCATGCTATTTAGAAACGTGTTTCCAACCTTCAAATTGCCGGACGTTCTGGATGGCCGGAACACCCTGCGGAGCGTTGGGCTGAGGCTGAACAATCGCGTTGTATACCCCCTCCGTCAAGAACGCATGAGACCCGCCGGACACGGACTCAATCAGTGCGCGAGTGTAGCTGTATGGCTTACTGGCTGCGGCACCCAAGATGGATGGGGGATCCAGTGGGACCGCCGCCTGAATATCGGCGTCAATCTCGTCATAAAGCTCCTTGATCAATTCGTAGAGTGGAACTGACGGCTTCTCGATTGGGAGGCCGTGATCCTTGGCCTCCCTCCGATGGATGGGATAGTCGTGACTACCCGAATCGGCGCATAGGAAGGCTACAATCTTCTCAATCTTGCCTTCATCCAGCCGACCTGCT
Source organism: Verrucomicrobiota bacterium (assembly GCA_963204975.1). Taxonomy (GTDB): domain Bacteria; phylum Verrucomicrobiota; class Verrucomicrobiia; order Verrucomicrobiales; family Verrucomicrobiaceae; genus JAEUHN01. The sequence goes on from CAUJJC010000157.1 coordinate 3,548, forward strand.
AGCAGCTTCCGAGCGAGTGATTGAATCTGAGATCTGACTCTGAAGGCGTGCCCCAAGACCAAAGGATGAATCTTCTCTGCAAGCTTCAGGAAAATTGCCGTCTTATGGGCTTGATCGGAAATACCCAGCTCGTCAGAAGCCAGCCCAAAATAGCCCTGAATGAACTCTACGCTTACCGAAAGCGATGAAGCGTTATTCGTCGGGTGGGTAGGATTCAGCGGATTGTTAATCGAAGGGTCAATAGGGCCAAGCATGGCCTGCTTGGTCATGATGATTTTGTGTGCCCCGAGACAAATCAGAGTGCCGGCACTCTGTGCTCTAAGCGGGACAATCACCTCATATTCATCACAAAACTGACGAATGAGATTGATGATACTCCAGGCGGCCATTGTATCCCCGCCTCGGGTGTGGAGGACGAGGCTGATTTTCGGGACTGGCCCCAATTGATCAAGATGATGAGTGAAGAGAGGGTAGGCCTCCGTGGCGATTTGAGTCTGGAGACCGGGACGATCGCCAGTGACAAACGCAATGACTTTGGAACCACGCTCTTTCTCGAGTCGTTGGTATAACTTTTTTCGCTGGGAATACATGGCGGATTGCTTCTGCTTTTTTGGCTGAACGAAACTCAATGAGATTAAACTGCACTCAAATCAGAGTCGTCCACAGTTTTTTGCTTTGTGCCGCGTGCAAAGGTTTCCTGCGAAATGAGACCAAATAGAGAGATGCTGCGGTTGGTATGGCACTTGCCAAACAAAGTCGATGCCTGTGTGTCTTCCTCCCTTGGCGATCCAGCCACTCGACGAGCCCCTGCGGCCCATTGGCTGGCCGGGATGATGAGCACCGCCAGAGATGAAGAAGGCGCGAGAGTTCTGATTTCAGGGCTCTTGTGCCTTCTTGATCTCTCGCGATGCGCTTTCCCTCAAGGAGGGGCGGTTTTCAACCGCCCGGAGGCGCTTGAAAAGCGCCTATCCTTGGGCCTCGCCATGCTTCTCCAGGTTTGAACGCGAGCTTGGCAGGCGGCTTGGGATGCGGTAAAACTACCGCATGTCGATCCAGCAACTCCTCATTTCCGAAGTCTCCCAGCAGCCGGAACCGCTGCTGCGCGAGGTGTTGCATTACCTGAATTTCCTCAAGTCGAAGGCGAAGGACGAATCGCAAGCGGCCCCGACGACACGCCCAGGGTTTGGCTCGGTGCCTGGCATCAAGCTGGCCGATGATTTTGACGCGCCGCTCGAAGACTTTGCCGATTATCGCCCATGAAGGTGCTGCTGGATGCCCATGCGCTGCTGTGGTTTCTGGCTGGCAGCAGCCAACTCAGTGCGAAAGCCTTGGCCTGCATCCAAGACGCATCGAACACGATCTTCGTGAGTCCCGCCACGCTGTGGGAGATCGGGATCAAGGATTCGCTGGGCAAGCTCACTTTGCCTCTCCCCTTCGACCAGCTCTTTCCCGACCGTCTGGATGCTTCCAACATCTTGATCCTGCCCATCCTCGTCCCGCATCTCCACGAGCACCGGCGGCTGCCGTTTCATCACAATGATCCCTTTGACCGTCTGGTGATCGCCCAGGCCTTGGTGGAGGATCTGACCTTGATCTCATGTGACTCCGAGTTCGCGGCGTATGGTGTGAAGCTGCTTTGGTGACAAGCTCTCCAGCCACTCGAGGAACCCCTGCGGCCCATTCGCGGGCTGGGATGAGGAGCACCGCCAGAGATGAAGAAGGCGAGAGAGTTCTGATTCCAGCGCTCTTGCGCCTTCTTGATCTCTCGCGGTGCGCTTTCCCTCAAGGAGAGGCGGTTTGCAACCGCCAAGAAGCGCTTAAAAAGCGCCTTTCCTTGGGCCTTGGCCTTCAAGCCAAGGCGCGAGCTGGACGCACGGCTCGCTTCCGAGGCGCGTGCGATTTTGACTTGGCTATTGGCTTCACCGTTGGCTTGGTCGGGGCGGCGGGCAGTTGCTTTTTCGACTCCTTTTGCGCTTCCTGCTGCTCCCGTGCCCAGGCCCAGAAGCGGGCACGGTCATTGCCGAAATCGGCGGCGACTTCGGCGCGTGCGGCTCGGACTTCTTGGAGGATGTGGTCAGTCATGATGCCTGGGTGATGAGGGTTTCAGGAGTGCAGATGATGGGGAGGTGCAGCTTGTGGTAGAGACAGTAATCCATCAGCTCCTTCTGCAAAGTGGCGTTTGCCAGATGCGTGCAGTTCCAGGTGAGCAGGTAGTCCATCCGATGAAGAATGGCCATGGCCAGATGACCCGCGTCTGCGGCGGCTCGAGGTGGAAGCTGAAACAAACGAATCAAATCCGCTTCAAGCCGGACTGTCTCAGGCAGCACATCGAGTTCCGTGATCCCGTTCAGGTAGGCCAGGCGGCGCTGAGCGGCATTAGCGTCACCGCGTGACGCCTCCAGACGGACCAGAACCGAGCTGTAGAGCAGGAACTTGTGTCGCTGATCTTTCCACCACTCGTGCGTCAGCTTCTGATGCGATGCCATGGGCTCCTGGCGGCTCGGATGAGCACCCAAGTAGCTGGGAACGTGGTCTCAATGTAAACCGTCTGCATGGCAGGAGATCATAGCGGACGGCCAACCTTCGTAAAGAGTCATGCAGGGTGTTTTGTCAGAGTCCATGTCATGCCTCACCGCCCCAGCAGCGCAAACAACGGCTCATTGATGTAGAAGTTCGTGCGACCGAGCTTGGTCTTTTTCACGAAGCCGGCGGTGTGCAAGGTGTCGAGATACTTCATCGCGGTGGGACGCGAGACGCCGAGGTCGTGCTCGATGAACTCGACCTTGGTGTAGGGATGGCGGAAGAGGTTGTTGAGCAGTTCCTGGCTGTAGAGCTTCGGCAGTTCCGAGCGCAGGCGTTGCTTGGTCTCTTGCATGAGACGGCGGATGCCGGTGACTTGGGTGAGCGTCTCTTTCGCCGTCTCCTCGACCGCGCGGAGGATATAGAGCACCCACGATTCCCAGGCTCCATGCTCGCGCACGCTTTGAAGTCCGCGGTAGTAGTCGGCCTTGTTTCGCACGATGTGGCGGCTGAGATAGAGCACGGGCAGGTCCAGCAGGCCGTGCATGACGAGGTGCAGGAGGTTCAAGATGCGACCCGTGCGGCCATTGCCGTCATAGAAGGGATGGATGCTCTCGAACTGCCAGTGCAGCACGGCCATCTGCACGAGCGGATCGGGATCGCCGGGGGCGCTGCGATTGAGCCAGGTGATGAAATTGTCCATCAATTGCTCGATGCGCACGGCATCCTGCGGCGGCTCATAGACCACGGCACCGGTCTCGGCATTCTTCAACACGGTGCCGGGGAGCTTGCGCAATCCGGCGCGGTTTTGCTCCAAGGTGGCCTGCACCGCGAGCACGTCGTCCAAGCGCAGGAAACCCTGCTGGCGCACACGCTCGAAGCCGACCTTCAGCGCGGCTCCGTAGCGATGCACCTCCTTGGCCGCCACACTGCCGTAACCTCCGGGCGTGGAGTCCGTGCGGAAGAGTTCGTCCTCGGTGGTGATGATGTTTTCGATGGCGGAAGAGTCCTTGGCCTCCTGCAAGGCGAGGGTGTCGATGAGGATGGCCTCGTTCGGAATCGTGGCCGCCGCGCCTTTGAGTTCGGCCAGATGCCGGTGCGACCGGGCCAACTGCCGCAGCACCGCCGGAGTCTCCAAATCGATGGAGGCTGGCAGGGGCAGAGGCTCAAGACGGAAGCTCATGTGTAAAGAAATCAGCGAAAACTTAACACGTCAGCGGCGACGCGTAAAGAAAACAGCCGGTTCTTTGACAAGTCGAGCCCCTGCGGCCCATTCACGGGCAGAGATAAGGAGCACGGTCTTCTTCATCTCTCGCGGTGTTCTTTCCCTCAAGGAGGGGCGATTTGCAACCGCCCTGAGGCGCTTCCAAAGCGCCTATCCTTGCTGGTCACGGCCACCGGTTCTTCCAATAGTCGGGGTGTCGTGCGTGGTGGGCCAAGGCTACGACAATCACTCTCTCATCACGAATGATGAACGCGATGTAGTAGGAGAAACCGGGCAGGTTGACCCGACGCCAGCCGCCTTCCCTCAGCCGTCAAAGCAGCGGGTGCTGAACCATCGCCGAGCAGGCATCCTCCAACTCGTGACGAAATCTCGCGCCGAGTCCGGGAACCTTGGCCTCGTAATCGCCCGTGATGCACTGGGCCTCCGCCTCGGCCTCGGGAGGAAACTAAAGCACGAGGTTCATCGATCTGGCGCGATCTCACGGAGCTTGCGGAACACATCCACGGCGGGGACCGTTCTCGTCTGTCCTGAATCGAAGGCGGAGATGCAGCGGGAAATCTCACCTGACCAAGCTTCATTCGCTGAAGCCGCATTGTCGGTCTCCACACTCTCCATCAAAGCGAGCGCCAGACTC
>CAUJJC010000158.1 GCA_963204975.1 Verrucomicrobiota bacterium
TAGGATCGCCACAGGCACCGACTTGGTGGTTTCACCCGCAGCGAAGTCCACCAAGACGTTCACCAACGCACCGAAGTCGGCGGACGAAGCCGTTACCGGAACCGAGTTCACCCGCACGCTGACCGCATTGTCGCTGCCACCCAAGCGACTGATCGCAATGTTCGCGGTGCCGCTTTCTTCATTGACCAAAGTAAGAGCGCTGGTGAAGGCGATGCTCCCTGGTGATGTGCTGATGCCCGTGCCCGTGAGGGCGACATCGAAGGTGCCCTCGTCACTGTCATTGGAAACGAGGCGTAACGTCGTCGATTTCGCTCCCCCACTGATGGGGCTGAATGACACGGTGAAGCCGGTGCTGCCACCCGCTGGAACAGTCGTGAGCATGGACGATGCATTCAACGAGAACTCCGCCGCCTGGCCACCCACGAGGCTGACACTAGAGATCGAGAGCGGCGCACCTCCTTCGTTGTTGATGACGAAAGCCTTCACCGTGCTCGACGTGAAAGCTGGCTGACTACCAAAGCCGATACTTGATACGCCATCGACCAGCGCGGTGCCTGCTGGTTGCTGGACAGCGATCTCGGCAGCCACCGGAACGATGGCTGCAACGGTCTCGATCAACGATGACGCGTGGCTGCTGTGAATGCGTGCTCGCGCCCGGATTTGCCCGGCAGAAGGCAGGCTCAGCCCCGTCTTTTCCCAGCCGCCAGTGATGCGTGTCGCGTTGCCCAGCGCAGTCCAGTTCGTGCCGCCATCCGTGGACACGTCAAAGCGGACCTCATTCACCTCCGGTGCCGCACCACCGCGCATCCATTGGATGCGACTGCTGCTGGTGATGCTCAGGGACTCTGTCGCGGGATCATTCATCAACTGCGCAATCCCACCGCGTGGAAGACCACCAGCCGAGCTAAACCAGCCTGCGATCAAAGCCTTGCCATCCTTTCGCAAGCTGATGGCGCTTACTTGGCCTCCCTCTGATGCGGCGTTGAAGCTCGTGTCGAGAGTGCCGTTGGGCAGCAACCGGGCGACCTGAAGACACTCGCTTCCTTGCACCGAGCCAAACAGTCCAACGATGATGATCTTGCCATCGGCCTGCACAGCAATGTCATGCACAGCGTCGTCAATCACTGGATTGAAGGTCGTATCGAGAGAGCCATCGGCATGCAGTCTTGCCAAGTGAGCGCGTGGCACTGCGTCAACCGCTGAGAACATGCCGCCGATCAGAATGTTTCCATCAGCCTGCACTGCGATAGCAGACACACTGTCGGAGATGTTCGGAGCGAAGCCTGTGTCGAGAGTGCCATTCGCATTGATGCGGGCAAGACGTTGGCGGGGAGATCCTCCCACCGAACTGAACCATCCGCCCAAAAGCACCTTGCCGTCTGCCTGCGGCACGATGGACCACACAAAATCAGTGTCTTGCTGGAAGGTAGTGTCCACAGCGCCCGCACTCGTCAGGCGGGCCAGACCAGATCGTGCGAGGCCACCTATCTGAGCGAAGTCTCCAGCTACCATGATCTTGCCGTCAGGCATCAAAGCGGACGCATAGATCCCTCCTTCAGGGTTGGGCGCAAAACCACTGTCCAGCGAACCTCCTGGGGTTAATCGCACTGCCGCCGCCTGTGGCAGCCCGCGCACCTCGGAGAACTCCCCTGTGAAGACCATCTTCCCATCATCCTGCACAAGGATGTTTGGCACAGTGCCCCCGATGTCAGGATTGAATCCCGTATCCATTGATCCATCTGCATTCAGACGCGCGGCATTGTGCCGAACTGTGCCTGCGAGCTGATTGAAGTCACCGCCCAAGAGCACCTTGTCGTCCGGCTGGAGAGCTGCGGTCCACCCTTGCCCGTCGGTGTTCGCCACGAAGCTGGTATCCAGACTCCCCGGACCCGATGCTGAAACCCCTTTGCCGCTCAGCGTGATGACAAAGGGATTAGCGTTTGGATCATTGCTGGCGATCTGAAGTGTGACCGAATTGCTGCCAGTGGAGCTGGGAGCGAACTGAACTGTGAACGTCGTGCTGCCACCCGCAGGCAACGTCGTCGTCATACCCGTCGTGTTGATCGTGAAGGCGGCGGCGTTCGCTGGCGTCTTGGTCACAGCTAGTCCCGATAGATCACCCGTGCCTGTGTTGCGGATGGTGAATTCCAGGCTCGCACTGCTGCCCACTCGAACCTGACCCATGCTAAGACTGTTGGACGAGAACACAGGGCTACCCACGGGGGCTTCCACCTCGATCAAAGGCAAGAGCGTCGGCCCCGCGACCAAGGCCACCGTGTGCTCGGCACGCTGGCTGGTGAAGGCAGAGGCGATGCGATGAGCCGAGGGCAGTGACGAAGAGTTCACCAATGTCGGCACCCAGCGCTCGGTGGTGGTGCCATCGCCGATTTGGCCGGAGGCGTTGTTGCCCCAGGCCACCACGCTTCCATCGGAACAATTTGCGATGCTGTGGCTATGCCCCGCAGAGATGCTGACAACTGTCTTCCCGGCGAGCGCTCCGAAGCTGTTGATCGCAACAGGCACCGTGCTGAATGCCGTGCTGTTGTTGCCAAGCTGTCCGTTGGCATTCACACCCCAGGCGGCCACCGTGCCATCAGAGCATAGCGCTAGGCTGTGCTGCATCCCGGCAGATATGGCCACCACCGTCCGGGTCGCCAACACGCCTTGGTTAGTGATATTCACCGGCACATAGCTGTCGGTTTCGTTGCCAGTGCCCAGGCGACCCTGCCCACCCTCACCCCAGGCCACCACCGTGCCATCGGAGCACAGTGCCAGATTGTGCTCACCTGCGCCTGCCACCGCGACCACGGTCTTGCCCGCCAGCGCTCCAGAAGTGCTTACCGCTGCGGGTATGGGGCCGTCGATGTTATTCGTTCCATTCCCCAATCGACCATCACCACCATTGCCCCAGGCATACAAGGTGCCGTCCGTGCAGAGTGCCAGACTGTGGGCATAGGACGCTTGGAGCACCGCCACGGTTTTGCCAGCCAGTGCTCCCGTGGTGTTTACCAGCACGGGTGACTGCTCATCGGCATAGATGGGATTTCCGCTCGTGTCAGTGCCAATCGAGGCACCGCCAATCCCCAGTTCCCCATCGTAGTTGCGTCCCCAGGCCACCACAGCGCCGTCCGCGCAGAGCGCCAGCGAATGGGCTAGTCCCGACGAGATCGAGATCACTCGGCGTCCCGTCAGCACGCCAGATGTATCGACCGATACGGGTGTTGAGCTGCTGCTCAGCACGGGACCACGACCAAGGCGCCCACTGCTGTCAGATCCCCACACGGCTACCGTGCCATCTGAGCAGAGTGCTACGCAGTGGCTCGGCCCCGGTGCCAGCGCCATGATGGTCTTGCCCGCGAGCAGACCCGTCACACTCACAGGTGTGGGCAGCAGACGATCTGTGATAACACCCCCATCCCCCATCTGACTCGATCCATTCTCGCCCCAGCCCCAGGCCCTGGTGTTCGCCCAGCGCAGGACCAAGTCATTGCCCGTGCCGCCGTAGTAGTCGGCCACGAAGTCGTAGCTAATCCCCAAGTAACTCAAGGTCACCACCTGCCCTTGCGTCAGATTGCTGAAGGTGCCGCTGATGAAATGGAGGCTGGTGTTCTTCACCACCATCAGTGTGGTGCCCCGCGTGGGTTGGTGGTTGAGCGTGAAGTTCACCGTGCTGCCCGTGGCCGTCAGCGTGGTCGTGGTTAGAGGCACATCCGTTTCGGTGGTGTAGTTGGCGGCCAGAGTCAGGGCCGCGCCGGTGCCCGTCAGGTCGATGTCAAAGACCGCCTCATCCAGGTCATTGCTGGCGATGTGCAGCGCCGCCGCCCGCGCGCCGATGGTCCCCGGCGTGAAGCGCACCGTGAAGCTCGTGCTCGCCCCCGGCACCACCGTGGTGCTCATGCCTGTCACATCCACCACGAAGTCCCCGCTCTGCGCCCCGTCCTTCGTGATCACGATCCCCGTGAGGTCCGCGTTGCCCACATTGCGGATGGTGAAGCTCTTGATCACCCCCGGAGCCATGGGCACACTGCCATAGCCCACGCTTCCGCTCCCATCCACCAGCCCGGTGCCTGCAGGATGCTCCACGACGATGTCTGGCACGGCGGCGACCAGGGCGAAGGTCATAAAAGCGTCCTGTCCTGAGAACATTTCGATAAAGCGCTCTCCGGGGGCAAGCTGGGAAAAGACGACCGTCTTCGGCACTACGGCGACAGCACCACCTCCCGTCCCATTGTATGAAGGGTCTCCCCAGCCCGCCGCAGTCCCGTCCGAGCACAGTGCATGACTGGAACCTTTACCAGCCATGATACTCACGACAGTTTTGCCATTCAGCTCCGAGACACCCGCTGCCGTGCTCACCAGAACAGGAGCATTGCGCTGCGAGTAGGTTCCGTCACCGATCATGCCACCGGGTATACTCCAGTTCTCGATTCCATTATAACCCCAAGCCACCACGGTGCCGTCGGAACACAGTGCCAGAGCATGTTGCCCCCCTGACTTCACACTCTTCACCGTCTTACCGTAGAGCGCAGAGACGCCAGCATCACGGCTCACCAGCACCGGCACAGCGCGGCTCGTGGTGCTGTTGTCGCCCAAGCTGCCTTGGGTATTTTGTCCCCATGCCGCCACGGCACCATCGGAGCACACCACAAAACCACCCCCGGCCCCATACGCTGAAACCGCCACCGGCGTCCGGCCATGCAGGGCCGAGACGCCTGCGTCAGCATTGACGAGAATTGGTTCTTGAATACTCGAAGCATCCACACTGAAACCCCACTGCACCACGGAACTATCCGAGCACAGAGCCACACAGTGAGTGCCCGCAGCGGAGATGCCGACAACGGTCTTGTTATACAGCGCCGAGGTTATCAGTGTCGTGCTCACGGCCACAGGCACCAAGGAACTGCCGCCGGGACCATTGCCCAAGGCCCCATTGTTATCAGATCCCCACGCCGCCACGGTCCCATCCGAGCACAGCGCCAGACAGTGATGGCTTCCCGCTGCTATTCCAACCACTGCCTTGCCGTGAAGAGCCGAGACACCGGACACGCGGTTCACCTCTACCGGCGTGTAGCGCGTAATGGTGCTGTTGTCGCCGAGCTGGCCATTCACATTCCAGCCCCAGGCGGCCAGGGTGCCGTCCGAGCAAAGCGCCAGGCAGTGGTTGGCACCAGTCGCCACTTGGATCACCGTCTTCCCCTCCAGGACTCCCAGGCTGTCCATGGGTCTTGGCACGAGGCGATACTCGTTTTGTAAAGGGGGTGCTCCAAAGTTCCCAACAGTGTTCCACCCCCACCCAAAGACCCGGACGTGCTTCCAGTGCAGCACCAGGTCATTGCCCGTGCCGCCGTAGTAGTCCGCCACGAAGTCGTAGCTCACCCCGGCATGCGTGAGGGGCACCGCCTGTCCCTGCGTCAGGTTGCTGAAGGTGCCGTTGATGAAACTGAGGCTCGTGTTGTTCACCACCGTCAGCCGCGTGCCCGGCGTGGGGGCGTAGTTCAGCATGAAGGCCACGGTCTGACCGCTGAGGCTGATGCCGTTGGCCGTCAGCGGCACTTCGGTGCCGGTGGTGTAACTGGCCGTCACCGTGGCAGGAAGGGTGCCCGTGCCTGTGAGCGTGATGTCGAAGGGGTTCTCATCGGCATCATTGCTGGCGATGTGAATGGCGGCGGTCTTCGCTCCTGCGCTCGTGGGTGCGAACCGAAGGGTGAACGTGGTGCTGCCAGTCAGCCCCGTGATCTCAGGCACGGGAGAACTCGTGAGGGAAAACTCACTGGCGCTTGTGCCGTCTAACGTGATCGCGATGCCCGTGAGATCCCCGACCCCGGTGTTCTTGATTGTGAAGGTAAGGCTGGCATTGCTCCCCACATTGACGGAGCCGAAGTCCTTACTGCCGCCATCCACGATGGCCGTGCCCGCAGGCTGCTCCACGCCGATCTCGGAGGCGTAGGGCGCGGTGTAGATGACGCCATCCGACCTGGCTGCCACAAACTGCCCCGCTCCCCAGGTGACGGCCGTGAAGCTCGTGGGCCCCAAAATGCCTTCGTCCACGCCCCAGTTCTCGCCATTCGGCGAGCCGTAGGTGAATCCATTCGCAGCCACTGCAACAAACCATCCCGCACCCCAGGCGACTGCGTTCAGCGAGGAGGTGCCTCCAGCGGCATTTCCCCGATTTGTCCATGATGAGCCATTGGTCGAAGTCACCACGACTCCGGCGGCATCCACAGCCACAAACTTGCTCTCGGCAAACACGAGGTCATTGAAGCCGCCGGATGCCGACGAGAAGTCGCCAGCGCTGGACGAAAAATAGCCAAACGGGCTGTTGTAAAGAATGCCATCCGCATGAGCTGCCACCCAAGGTGTGGGGGCGGCGATGCTAGAGCCGCAAACCACGGCTTTCAATCCACCAGCGGCCGAAGAAACGCGCGGCTGCGCCGTCCACGAGGTCCCGTCCAACGAGCCGACCGCGTAGCCATCCGCATCCACGGCAAAGAAAACGTAAGGCGGTGATGCCGGGCCGTAGGCCACGTCCGTGAACCCACCCGCTGCGCTGGAGAAGTCGCCACGATTCGTCCACGAAGTGCCATTGGACGAGGTGTAAATGACCCCATCCGAACGCACGGCTGCGAACAACCCGCCTCCGAAAGTGATGGCCTTGAACCCTGTGCCACTGGCCAGACGATTGGTCCAAGTCGTGCCTGTCGGTGAACTGATCACATTCCCTGCCGAATCAATCGCCACGAACAAGCCTGCCCCGTAAGCTATGCCGGTCAACGAGCCCGAAGATTGATCGCCCCGGCTGGTCCAGTTGAGGTAGTTCCCAGCCATGGATACGCTGGAGACGAGCGTGGTAAACAGAAGAACGAGAAGGCGAGCAGTAGCAGTGGCTTTCATAATGAGGTGATGGGTTTCACCGCCCCCTTATGGAAGTGCTCAGCCGTTGTTACTGACGGGCCTCGATTATTTTCAAAAGGCTGCTACTCGGCGAACAACTGCATCAAATACGCCGCCTCGGCTTTCACGTCCTCGTCGCGTTCCACAGTGGCGCGCACATGGCGGAGCAGGGTTTCGCGGTAGCGGACGCGCAGGCGGTGGAGAGCGGTGCGCACGGCGGGTTCGTTCATGCCCATGGCCACGGCAGCTTCCTTGCTGCCGGACCAGCGCTCGCCTTCATCGAGGGCGGGGGACAGATGTTGATACAAAGGCTGCTGGCCGGTGCTGGTGTAGCTGGCTTCCAATTCATTGCGTGCGGCGCGCAGGAGTTCCATGGCCCACTTGCGTTCGAAGATCCTTTCAGGCGAGGCATCGGGCGCGATGGGTTCCTGGAGGTAGCGGCCTTCGGCGTCGGTCAAATCGAGCGAGCTGATCACCACGTTCCCGCCGCGTTTCACCGCCTTCTGCTTCTCCTTCGTCATGCTGATCTGGTTCTTCAGTGCCGTCAGCAGGAAGTTCCTCAGCCGCCCGCGCTCGGCATCGGCCTGGGCCAGTCCATTGCCACGAATGAGGTGGGTGAAAACGTCTTGCACGGCATCCTTCGCATCCGGGTCGTCCAGTCCGAAGCGTCGTGCGAAGACATACAGCGGATACCAGTAGGCAGCGCAGATGTCTTCCATCGCCTGCGCGGCTTCCTCAGAGGGCGGCCCCTTCAGACGGGAGAGCAGTGTCCAGCGGGTCACTGGAAAGGCACTTCGAGCAGCGGCGTCCTTGTCATGGAGCATGGGAACCCTTAGAAGGTGTTCGTTTGCTGCTCAAGTGTAACATTCTCCCGAGTTCTCCATAGTCTGCCCTGGAACGCCCCTCCCGCGCCTCTGCCCGCCCCACCCCGAGCCTATGAACGAACACTCTGCCACTCCCTATCCCCTGGAAACTCATCCCGGTATTCAGGCCGCCTTCGGGCTGGTGCTGCAAGACACTGCGGAACTCAATCCGGGTGAAACCCTTGAAACCTCGACCGCAGGGCCTGGCGATGCCTCTCCTGAAAAGATCGAGCGCTACCGGCTTCTCGAACTCATCGGCAGCGGTGGCATGGGACATGTGTGGCGCGCAGAGCAGACGGAGCCCATTCAGCGCGAGGTCGCCCTGAAAGTGATCAAGCCCGGCATGGACAGCCACGAGATCATCGCGCGCTTCGAGGCGGAGCGGCAGACGCTCGCGCTCATGGATCATCCTCACATCGCGTCCGTGCTCGACGCGGGGGCGACGGACAGCGGGCGTCCATTCTTCGTCATGGAGTTGGTGAAGGGCGTGCCGATCACGGAATACTGCGACAGCAAGAACCTCTCGATCCGTGAGCGCATCCAGCTCTTCCTTCCCGTCTGTCAGGCGGTGCAGCACGCGCACCAGAAGGCCATCCTGCACCGCGACTTGAAGCCCTCGAACATCCTCGTCACCGAGATCGACGGCAAGGCGGTGCCCAAGGTGATCGACTTCGGCATCGCCAAGGCGCTCGCTCCTTCGGCAGAGGCGTTGATCCGGGACACCCAGTTGCCCACGCAGTCCGGCATGGTCCTGGGCACGCCCCAATACATGAGCCCGGAGCAAGCCGGGGCCGCGCCGGACATCGACACGCGCAGCGACATCTACGCCCTGGGCGCGATTCTGTATGAGCTGCTCACTGGCTGCACGCCCGTCTCCTTCGCCGCGCTCAAGCAGCACGCCGTGGACGAGGTGCTACGCATCATTCGAGAGGTAGAGCCGCAGCGCCCCAGCCAGCGCACCGCGCCCGTGACGGAGGCCGTCCGAGCCCATGCCGCCACCCGACAAACCGATCCCACGCGCCTCACTCGCACCCTCAGCGGCGACCTCGATTGGATCACGCTCAATGCCTTGGAGAAAGATCGCGAGCGCCGCTATGCCAGCGTCACCGCCTTCGCCCGCGATCTGGAGCGCCATCTCAACAACGAGCCCATCGAAGCACGGCCACCGTCCGGTGCGTATCGCTTCGGCAAGTGGGTGAAGCGCAACAAAGCCGCCTTCGCCGCTGCGGCGATGGTGCTGCTCAGCTTGATCGTCGGACTCGCTGGCAGCCTCTGGCAGGCACATCGGGCGAGTAAGGCGGAGGCACTGGCGCAGGTGCGTCTGGTCTCGGCAGAGCGCGCACGCGATGCGGCGGAGGATTCGATCACCGAGATGGTCGTGGGCCTGCGCGCCAAGCTCTCACCACTGGGCAAGCTCTCTCTGCTCCAGGAGGCCGTCGATGCCGCAGACGGTTACTTCCTGAAGCTGCCGCCGGAACTCGTCTCCACCACGACGATCCAGAACAAAGCAGCGCTCCACGTCAACCAAGGCTTCATCGGTGTGATCTCTGGGCGGCTGCGGGAGGGCGAGCAGAAGCTCAAAGCGGCGGCGGTCCTCATCGACAAGATCGAGGCCATGGGCATCGCCAGCGAGTCGCTACAGAAGGAGGCATCCATCGCCGATCTCTTCCTCGCCATTGCCTATGCCAATCTGGAGGACTATCCCGCTCTCACTGCTACTTGCGCGCGGCTGGAAGCCCGGTGTTCCACCTGGCTGCGAACTCATCCTGACTCGCGCTGGGCACTGTCCATGTCCGTTCTGGAATCCACCGTGTCAGCCCTGAATCTGGCGCGCCGAGAAGGAAAGCTGGTGGCCGCCCTGGCCGAACTCGTCGAAGCCCGGTACCACCTTGCCACGCTCGAACGCATCGCGAGTGACTCGCTGGAGTATCAGGAGGCGAAGGCAGCCTACTCGTTCACACAAGCTTTCGCAGCCATCGCCACGAAGGCTTCCCGCGATACAGTGATCGCGGAGTTCGAGGCCTGCTCCGAGGCGGTTGATAAAGCCGTCCAGCTTGGCGGTGAGCATTCGATTCTTCGGCAGGTGTATCTGGACTTGCAACTCACCTCCATCACCAATGCTGGCTACCGCATCTACGAGCGTGGTCGGGAGCAGAAGAACGCGCCTGAGATGGAGCGCGGGCGCAGCATGGTCCTCAAAGGGCTGGAAGGCCGAAAAGCAATGGTCGAGATCGAACCCAACCGTGCGGATAGCTGGAAGGACGTCGCCAT
>CAUJJC010000159.1 GCA_963204975.1 Verrucomicrobiota bacterium
TCAATGTATGGCTGATAAGCCGGTGGTTCGCCCAGATGCTCGCCGAAGAGCATCGCATCATCGCGTGAGGCTTCCGTGCTGAAGACCGTGTCGCGATGATTCGCATCGCTGAACCCGCGCGTGATGTTGAACTGCCGCTGCACCTGGCCCGAGTAGCCGTAGTCGCTCGTGTCCTTGTCATTGCCAAAGGTCGCGCCAAAGAAATCTGGGCGCACATGCTTCACCGCATCCAGCCGCAAACCATCCGCCTTGGTGCGATCCATCAGCCAGCGCGCGGCACGATTGAGATAGTCCTGCACATACTCCGAGTAGAAACCTGGGTTCGCATTGATCAGCTCCGTCGTGATCCCATTGCCAGGGCCGAAGCCCACATACGTCCCATTCGGCAGGTAGCAGTATTGCCAGGGCCGCGACGCATCGCGCACGATCTTCACCTTCGGGAAGGTCGCGCCTTCCGTGAGACCGAAGTTGATGTTCGTCGTGCCCGGCTCCTGCGCGATGTCGATCAGGTCCGCCAGCCCGAGCTGCTGCACCTGCCACGCATCGGTCCAGGACCGCGTGTTGTCCCACTTCCGGTAGAAGCCATCGTTCGTCTTCCTCAAATGAAAATCCTCCGGCACGAGACCCGGATACACATCAATCGGCGTGTTCTCATTATACCCCGGCACATCGAAGGCGCGGTGGTTCATGATGTTGTCAAAGTAGATGCGAATGCCGAAGCGATGCGCCGTCTCCACCAGCCGCAGCAACTCCGCCTCCGTGCCATAGCGCGTGCGCACGGAGTTGCGCTGATCCTTGCCGCCCAGATCAAACGGGTCCCACATGTCGTAGCCCACGCTCAAGCCACCGCTGCCTTTGGTCGGCGGCGGCAACCAGATTGCCCCATAGCCCGCCTCAGCTAGCTCCGGCATCTTCGCCGTGATCTCCGCCCACGAGGTATTGAAATACTGCACCATCGTCTCCGCACGCAACGAGGCAGCGACGGACAAGATGAGGGCCAGGAAACAAAAAGGACGCAGCATGGGGGCGAAGTTGTATCTGATCGGAAATCGGAATGCCATTGGTCAATTGGCTGAATCACGGCGTTCGAAAGGAACCTGAGATTTGCGTCCGGACGCCCCCGTCCCGCTACGCCACCTGCTCGGTGTAAAGGTGCTTTTGGAATCCGGCAAACGCCTGGGTGATCTCCTCCGGCTTGCCGCCCAGATCACGCACCGCGTCGGCGATGGAGTCATGATACTTGAGCCGCAGCAGCGGGTTGAGTTTGCTCTGATCCAGCTCCTCCACGCCTGCGGAGACATAGTGTTGAAGCACGAAGTCGAGGAAGGCCTGCTGCTTGGTGGTGAACTCGGAGGTGATAGCCACCTTCGCCCTTGCCGCGCGTTCTTCCCGGCTCAAAGGCGGCAGCGCATAGGCCACATGAGCCAGCACATCGAAGAGGTCGCTCTTCTCCGCATCGATCACCCGCTGCATGTCATGCAGTTGCTCCGAGCCGAAGCCCTTCTCGGCCAGTCCATCGAGCAGCTTCTTGCGAGTATCCGGGGCGCTCCACAGCGCGCGCAGTTCGGCTTCGCTTTGGAAAAAGTCCGGCAGCTTGCCAAAGAGCAGCTCCATGAACTGCTGCGCGCTCATCGGCGTCCCGTCGGGATGCCAGAAGCTCGTCATCATCATGTGCTGAATGCTTCGTGACTTGCCGTCGGCCAGCTTGATCCTCACCTTCCGGTGGCAGACGCACGGCTTCTGCTGGCAGACATCGCACGCGCACTGACAGGGGGATTGACCGCAGACATCGCAGGGCTTCGGCGGGTCTTTGATACAAGCGCAGGGGCGTGCGCCGCAGGTGGAACAAACCTCTTCCTCCACCGGCTCACCATCCCACTCGGGATCGCGGAAGTGGTGATGCGCTTTCACGAAGTCATAGATCGTGAAGTAGTCCTTCCCGTCATAGAGCCGCGTGCCGCGACCGATGATCTGCTTGAACTCAATCATCGACGTCACTGGCCGCATCAGCACGATGTTCCGCACATTGCGCGCATCCACGCCGGTGCTGAGCTTTTGCGAGGTTGTCAGGATGGTGGGGATGCTCTTCTCGTTGTCCTGGAAGTCCCGCAGCCACTGCTCGCCCAGCAAGCCGTCATCCGCAGTCACACGCTCGCAGTAGTGCGGGTCGGTGCTGGTCTTGATCTGATTGATCAAATCCCGCACCACCAGCGCGTGCGCCTGGTTCGCGCAGAAGACCAGCGTCTTCTCCCGCTGATCGATCTGCGCCATGAAGATCTCCACCCGCTTCTGCTCACGCGCACGGATCTCGATCCGCCGGTTGAAGTCAGGCTCCTCGTAGAGGCGGTTCGCCTCCACCTCGCCTTCGATCACCTCATCGTCTGGCGTGTATTGATACTCATCCAGCGTCGTGCTGATCTGCTTCACCCGGAAGGGCGTGAGGAAGCCATCGTTGATGCCGTCCTTCAGCGAGTAGGCATACACCGGCTCACCGAAGTAGGCATACGTGTCCACGTTGTCCCGGCGCTTCGGCGTGGCGGTCAGGCCCAGTTGCACCGCAGGCGAGAAGTAGTTCAAAATCTCGCGCCAGCTACTCTCATCGTTTGCGCCACCGCGATGGCATTCGTCGATGACGATGAAGTCGAAGAAGTCCGCCGGATACTCGCCGAAGTAGGGCGAGTCGCCCGGCCCCGACATGAAGGTCTGGAAGATCGTGAAGAACAAGCTGCCGTTCTTCGGCACCTTGCCCTTCTTGCGAATGTCGCTCGGCTCGATGCGCACCAGCGCGTCCTCCGGGAACGCGGAGAACGCATTGAAAGCCTGGTTCGCCAACACATTGCGATCCGCCAGGAAGAGGATGCGTGGACGACGCTTCGGCGCTCGGCTCAGGTTCCAGCGGGCGTGGTAGAGCTTCCACGCGATCTGGAAGGCGACGAAAGTCTTCCCCGTGCCCGTGGCCAAGGTGAGCAGCACACGCGGCCTCCCCTCCGCGATGGCCTGCATCACCCGCTCCACCGCGATGTCCTGGTAGTAGCGACCGGGGTGCGAGCCGCCTTTGTCCTCGAAGGGCACCGCCGCGAAAAGATCACGCCAACGCTCAGCCAACTCGCGAGGGGCTTGTTCGTCGGCACTCTCGGTGGCTGCCGGAGTCGGGGGAAACATCAGCGCCCAGAGTTCGTCCGGTGTCGGGTAGGCTGTCAGTTCGCCCTCCATACCCGTGTGCATGTCGATGGCATAGATGCCCCGGCCATTGGTCGCAAAGGCATGGCGCAGGGCCAGCTTGTCCGCGTAGTTCTTCGCCTGGCCCACGCCCTCGGTGAGTTCTTCGTTCCAGGCCTTCGCCTCCACCACCGCCAGCTTCACGCCGCGATACTCCAGCACGTAGTCCGCCATCAGCGACTTGCCGCGCTTGTTCCGGCCCTCGATACGCCCTGGGCAGATGGGGAACTCCCGCCGGATGCGCGTGCCCTCCATGATGCCCCAGCCTGCGGCTTTCAGCGCAGGGTCGATGTGCTCAGCACGGGTTTCGGCTTCGTTCATGGGGAGGGACTTCACTGACACAGTTGACGCCGCTGACATTGAGGTCAACGCCGTCAATGACGCACCCACTCACACCGGCCGCGTCCCTTTGCACTCTGGGTAGCCGGAGCAGCCCCAGAAGTCTCCTTTGGCGGATTTCCGGCGGCGCATGGGTTTGCTGCACTGCGGGCACTCGGGGGAGGGCTCGGCATTCTTCTGGCCTTCACGGGCTTCGAGGCGCTTGGTCATGAGGCGCTCGCTGAAGCCGCCGGTTTCTTCAAAGGCTTTGCCTTGGGCTTCGATCTGGCTTTTCAGCATGTTCAGGGCGCGGCCGATGATGATGAGCATGGCGTTGGCCACCACCACGGCGTCGTCGGCATCCAGCCAGCGGGCGTATTTCTTCCGCTGTTGCAGGGCGTGCTTCGCGGACTCGTGGACCATGTCGTCGGTGAAAGGGGCGTTATCCAGGGAGATGGCGTTCACGGTGCGGGCTTCGGGGGAATGCACCGACCACGGGAGCTGGCCGCGATCGAGGATGAAGATCTCGTAGTCGCCACGCAGCTCGCTGAGGCTGGCGCGGGCTACGTCGGTGAGTTTCATTTCGGTGTCCTTGGAGGTGGAGGAGCGCTCGGAGCCTTCGATGATGTTTTGGCGTCCGCTGCGGGCTGCCTGGGTCATCTGGTCGTATTGGCGGCCTTTGGGGTCGTAGAATTTGGTGTCGGTTTCGCGGTGGTCGAAGGTGAGAAAGCGACGGCAAAAGCCCAGGGTTTCGAGCTGCACGATGGTGGCGAGCGTGAAGGTGTGCAGCTTGCGAAACCCACCGTGTTTGTCGAACAGCTCTGGCATGGGAGAGGGAGGTGACGAGGGTTTGGAACGCGTCGGGCGTCTTCCGTTTCAGTGTGATCAAACCGGTGAACCATGTCAATACGGTCCTCCTCGGGGCGTCTCGGGGACCCCACTGACCGGAATGACGCCATTGTCGTCCGGCGACGGCGTCAGCCCGGTCAGCGCCGTCAACGAAGCCCTCCACTCACAGCGCCCCGGTGAAGGCCTGGCGCAGCAGTGACTTCTTCAAGGCCTCCAGCGCGACGGGGCGTTGGGGGACCGAATTAACCTGGATGACCGCATTGTCGCGGGGCGACGGCGGCTGGTGTTGTCGCGGGGCAATGGGGGCAGCTTGGTCAGCGCCGTCAACAAAGTCCCCCGCTCACAGCGCCCCGGCGAAGGCCTGGTTCAGCAGCGCCTTCTTCAAGGCCGCCAGCGCCGCCAGCTTCCGCTCGTAGAGGCTCGTGAGGCGTTGGGTTTCGGCGGACAGGGCGTCGAGTTGGGTGGCGATGGCTTTCTGGGTTGAGATCGGCGGCACAACGATGGGAAGGCTTTTCACCGCGCCGTTGCTGATCTTCTTCATGGTCGGGTTGGCACCTTGGGCACGGCCTGTGATCTCTTCGCGGAGCGCAGGGGTTTGCATCTGATAGTAGAGAAACTCAGTGACAGCCTTCGCTGGGTCTGGGTTCATCCGCATGATCAGGTCCGGGTAGATCGTCGGCCTTTCAATGCCAGAGGCGATGGCGACGTGGCCGACCAACTCAGGCGTGTTGCTGCGGGTGATGAGGAAGTCGCCATTCTGAATCCAGTAACGTGCTTTGGGATCAGTCTTGGCCGAAGTGTATTTCAGCTTACCCGGCCTAAAGACAAAACCGGTGACAGACGAAAGCGTCAGAACAGGTGTCCCCGAAGCTGCGTGATTCGCAGCAGGTGGCGACCAGCCGTTTTGAGGCTGAACTGTCAGGACTTTTTCAAGCGTCGTCTCCACCCACCCCGGGCCGCGCTGGGTGAAGACGGCTTGGAGGTGGCTTTCGAAGAGGGCACGGGCGTTTTGGAGGTTCTTTTCGGCGTTGGCTCGGGAGGTGGCCAGGCCCTCAAACGCTTCGTCCAGCACGCCGACGATCCGCTGCTGCTCGGCCAGCGGGGGGAGCGGGACTGGCCATTCTTTGACGACCGTTGTATTCACTACCAACTGCGCTGAACCGACTTTGCGATCCAAGAGATGCTTCTGCGCAAGCGGAGACCGGATGTAGTGAGCAAGGAACTCAGGGACCACGGCTTTACCCGGTCTTACCAAAACGACATTCGCACAGTTTGCGACTCCAAGGCCATTGGGCACAAGAGCACAATTCACCGTGTGCGTGATGACTCGAGACATCAAGATGTCACCACTTTTGACTTCGGACTTCGTCAGTGAAGCGTGGAAGTCCGGTGTGATGTATTTCACATCATCCAGTTCGAGACCTAGCTTACCAACGTTTTGGGTCCTCAAAAACATGATGCCCTCGTCACGATAGAACGGCGCAGTGATTCCCACATGTCCTACCGTGACACGTTCACAGACATCCCCCAGCCTCTTTGTCACCCACCCCTTCATGCCAGCAGTCTCCTGATGTTGGCCAGCACCTGGGCGCTCGTGGCGTCGAGGAGTTCGATCTCGTCCAGGATCTCCCCTGGGGTGAGATGCACGACACCTTC
>CAUJJC010000160.1 GCA_963204975.1 Verrucomicrobiota bacterium
CCTTGGCTTCTCGCGATTCGTCGATTCGTCTGCTGAGTTTCGATGACTTCAGCACGGTCAAAGACACGCTTGTGCGGCTCATGGATGGCAAGGAGCCGCAGGACATCCAGATCGCCTCGATCAAGTCCCTCGGCAGTTTCACCACGCCTGACGCAGTCCCCTTGCTGCTGGCGAACTGGAAGACCCAAACGCCCGCCGTGCGCAGCGAAGTCATCGCCGCGATGATGAGCGTGCGCACACGCGCGCTGCCTTTGTTGCAAGCGGTGGAGAGCGGACTGATCCCCGCCAATCAGATCCCCTTTGCGCAGCGGCGACTGCTTGCGCTGAATGCCGATCCCAAGGTGAAGGCAGTCGCCGAGAAGTTCTTCAGTGCCTCCGCTCCCGGGCCGCGCAAGCAAGTCGTCGAGAAATACAAAGCCGCGCTCTCCATCAAAGGTGATGCCGCACGCGGACAGAAGGTCTTCGAGACCGCGTGCATCGCGTGTCATCGCGCGGGCGACGTGGGCAAGCAGGACGTGGGGCCGAACCTCGCAAACATCCGCGCCTGGAATCCAGAGCAGGTCTTGATCAACATCCTAGATCCGAACCGCGAAGTGGTGCCCAACTTCCTCGCCTACACAGTGGAGACGAAGGAAGGCAAAAGTATCTACGGACTCATCGCCGAAGAGAGCACCGCCAGCCTCACGATGAAGCGCCCCGATGGCGTGAGCGAGACGGTGCTGCGCAGCAACGTGTCGAAGCTCGAAGGCGCAGGCGTGTCGCTCATGCCCGATGGCCTGGAGGCTGCGATCAGCCCCGAGCAGATGGCGGACTTGATCGCCTTTCTGCTGGCCCCTTCACGCTGAAGAAAACTTTTTTGGCAAATCATCGCGGCTCGCGGTGTGTTGATCATGAATCCCATGTCAGCCCCTTCCGCCTCCGCTCAGCACGATAGCTTCCTCCGACTCTACACGGAGCATGAACCGGCCTTGCGTGGGTTCGTGCGCTCGCTGGTGTCGAGTCGCGAAGATGCACGCGAGGTGATGCAGGAGCTGGCGGTGGCACTGTGGCGGAAGTTTGAATCGCTGGCCGATCCTGCTCAATTCCGCGCCTGGGCCTTCGGCATGGCACGCATGCAAGTGCTGGCCTGGCGACGTGATCAGGCGCGCGACCGTCATTTCTTTGGCGAGGAGGCGATGACGATCATCGCAGAGCAGGCCGAGCGGATGTCCACGCAGCTTGATGCGCAACGCGAAGCATTGGAAGATTGCGTGGCGAAGCTTCCTGCGGATCAACGCTCGCTCGTGAGCCGCGCGTATGCGCCGGGAGTGCGCATCGACGATCTCGCGGCGCAGCTTGGGCGCAGTGCCATGGCGGTTTACAAGACCTTGCATCGCATCCGCATTGCGTTGGTGGAATGCACACGCGCTACTCTCGCCAAGGAGGGGCTGTCATGAGGCCGAATGATCCACGGCTTGAGGCGTTGCATCGTCACGCGGAAGGCATCGACTCGGCGGAGGATGTGGCGCTGCTGGAGCAGGCGGTGCTAAACGACGCGGAGTTCCGCGCCTTCATGATCGAGTATCTGCATATCGACAGCGCGCTGCCGGAGTATGTGGGCGAGGCGGCTGAATCTCTGAGGCCTGAACGGGAGCCCGTCCGCACCACACGCCGCTGGTTCATTCCGGCGACCGCAGCGGCGGCGCTCATCATCACGGCATCGCTGTGGTTCATGCGCCCAGAGGCAGACATCGAAGTCGAAGTGCTGCGCGTGGCGGACAGTTCACTGCGTGTGGGTCAGCGGGTGAAGATGCAAACGCTCGCTCTCGATCACGGTGAGGCACAAGTGCGGCTGCCGTCCGATGTGAAGCTCACGCTGAGTGGCGCGGGCGAGGTTCGGTTCATTGACCCGATGCACGCGCGAGTCACGCGCGGCAAGGTTACGGTGGATGTGGGCGAGCGCGGCAAGGGCTTCGTGCTCGACACGCCGCAGACGCGCGTGGTCGATCTCGGCACGCAGTTCGGCGTCGAAGCACGCGGCGATGGTTTGACCGATGTCATGGTCATCGAAGGCAAGATCGAGCTGCATGATGATCAACGTGTGACGCCGCTGGAACAAGGCGAGGCGTTGCGCGTGGATGCGCAGCGTGGACAGCAGCGCATTGTCAACATCACCGGCGGTGCCTTGCCATCTGACTGGTCCACGGGCGCGCCGCCGAAGGAATGCAGCATCGCTTCCGTCGCAGACAACTTCGAGCCCGTGGAGGACTATCACTTCTACCGCATCCTTCCGCGTGGGCTCGCTCCAGGTGCGGCATCGTATGTGAATCGCACACAGGTCTGGGGACCTGCCGATGGCAAAGCCTTCCCGTCCGCGCTGATGAATGCCGACCTCGTGCAGACCTTCCGTGGTGCGCGCAAACGTCAGGCCTATGAGATGCAGCTTATCCTCACGCGACCCTGCACGCTCTACGTGCTGATGCCGAAGAGCGAGCGCACACCAGACTGGCTCGCTCGCGACTTCACCCTCACCGGCGATGAGGTCACACTGCGCAATGGCGATGTCGGTTCGCGCATTCAGATGCCCTGCGAAGTCTGGCAGCGTGTCGTCACGGAGCCCGGAGTGATCACGCTCGGCGCTGCCCCGCGCAAATCACAGGGCGTCCCACTCACCATGTATGGCGTAGCTGCCAAACCCTTGCCATGAAGACAACGATCAGCCTCTTCCTCATCGCGATCACCGTTGTGGCCAGCGAGCCGCTAGTGCCGATCAATGAACTCGGCACCGGCACCTTCCATGGGTTCATCGGCGGCTTGTATGCGAACGGCAGCAATGAACCACACGCGGCACACGCGCAGGCCTTGAGAGAGCGCAGGGCGCGGATTCAGCCGCTGGATGCGGAAGGCAAGCCTTCGGCCACCGGACGCATCGTGATCGCTGGCGTTGGTGCATCGGTGTGTCGGCAAATCTTTGCGCAGTTGGAGCGCCGTGGCACGGAGACGCCCGGCATTCATCCGGCCATCACTTTTGTGAACTGTGCTTCCGGCGGCGCGGACGTGAACAAGATCACCGAGGACCGCTACTGGCAGCGCGCGGAGCAGGCGTTCGCGGCGCGCGGAGTGAGCGCTCGGCAAGTGCAGGTGGTGTGGTATCAAAGTGATGAGTTGCGCGACCAACGCGATGACTTCCCAGGTCGCCCGCAGCGACTGCAAGCCGCGCTCGCTCAGCAGATGAAACTGATCGCCCAGCACTTCCCCAACGCACAACTCTGCTACCACAGCGCGCGGCACACCACAGCGTTCATGCCTGATGATGACGGCAAGGCGAAGCACGCGGAGCCGCGTCCTTATCATGTCGGCTGGGCGGTGAAGTGGTTCATCGAGTCCCCGGAGAATGGCGGCCACGGCACACCGCTGTCCACTTGGGCGACCTACTTCTGGACCCAGGCCGACAAGCCGCGTGCCGATGGCTATCAATGGTCGAGCGCGATGAATGTGAAGGACGGCGTGCATTTGACCGAGGTCGGTCAGCAGCGTGTGGCGAAGGAACTCTGCGACTTCTGGAGTCGCGATGCCTTTGCCAGCAGTTGGTTCACCGACTCAGTCAGTCACACATCGACCAAAGCGATCTCGGGCTCCAGCCCCTGACGGCTCCGCATGATCCGCGCTGAGGATCATCAGCGCGTGCGGACCGCTACCTCACTCACATCACCCATGAAAACACGCACAGGCATCTTGATGATGTCGTGGATGGCTGTTGCCTGCTTTGGGCAGGGAACAGGCTTCAACGGCACGAACTGGTTCGACGTTCAGACCCCTCAGGACGTGGTCTGGCTAAAGGAAATGCTGCCCGAAGGCGGCTGCTTCACGCTGCGCTATCGAGCGGACAAGGACGGCGCTGCGGGTGCCCAGCAGTTGCCGAACGTCATCGCACTGCACAACGACCTCGCTGCCGTGGGCAAGCATCTCGACGTGATCTACACCGCTGCGATGGACGCGACACCTGCCGTCAATCTCGCAGGCCTTCAGACCTTGGTGAACGCGGGCGTGAACGTCATCTCCGTCGAAGCCGGCAACGAGGAGTATTCGCAGAACAAGTTTAACTTCGACTTCGCCGCGTATCGCGCAGCCTTCGAGCCGATCTACGAAGCCATCGTTCTCGAGTATCCAACGATGCCTTTCAGCATCTTCCTTGCGCCGAGGCCGCGTGACTCGGATGGCAATGGCGTTCCCAATAGTCCAGGCGACATCCTGGGCGGGCGCAACGATCACAAGCACGTCAACGATGATGCCATCGCCTTCCTCGCCACCGCGCCCGCGAACTACGCCGTGTCGGTTCACTTCTACTTCAATGAGAACGAAGTCCCTGTCTCGGCATCTCCAGTCCCAGGCCTCGCCTTCAACCCAGCCGTCTTCAGCCAGGACCACGAGACCTACTTTGATCAACTCTACCATCAGGCCCTTGCCTCGAATCTGTGGACGGCCAGCATCGCCTACCTGGATCGCGTGGTCCCAGGTAGGAAGCGCTACCTCACGGAGTTCGGCCACTCGAATGCAGGCGCATTGAAAAACACGCTCGGCTACTCAATGGCCATGTGGCGTGTGTGGAATCAGTATCGCGGCAACTTCGAGCAGGCGCTCATGCACAACGGCATCTCGCCCAGCGGCACGGGCTTCATCTTCCCGTATTCACCCGGCAAGGATGTGAACCAAAGCACCACCAACATGCGCCGCCTTGACTACTGGCTCTACTCGATGCTCACTCGCGTGCCACTCAACACGCCCGAGCTGCCGACCTCCACCACGCTGAACGGTGTTGGCACCACGACGATGTTCTGGTTCAGCAACGATGGCGAAGCCTACACGCCGAACATCAGTTTCGCTGGCTGCGATCTTCAGTCCGCCAGCATCACCTTTGTGCAGGGACAGTATTGGTATTCCAGCAGCGGCGTCACCGAATGGATGAACAACGGCACCCTGCCGAACTACTCCATCGGCGGCACCACCACGCTCACGGGCGCGACACTCCCACAAATCCCGAGGCGATCCTTCGGCTACCTCACGCTGCAAACTGGCGAACTTGGTCTGAAGTTCACTTCCATGACCGCGAGCAGCGGCAACATCACTCTCTCCTGGCAGGGCATCGGCACCTTGCAATCCGCCAACACCCCGAGCGGACCTTGGGCCGACCTGCCAGGAGCGACCAGTCCCAGCACGCTGCCGATGGCAAGCTATGGGCCGTTCTTCCGGTTGAGGAAGTGAGTCTAGGCGGCATGGCTGATAGCAAAGGCGCACCGGAAGGCGTTCTCTGCCTCAATCCTCCCGCCTCATCGCAGGCTGCTTTCTTTTGCTGGATAGGCATCTGAGAGCCGTCCCCTTGAGGCTCCAACCCTTGATAACCCAAGGATTGGAGGCGAGGGGAATTGAACCCCTGTCCGAACTGCCTTCACCCGCGACATCTCCATGCTCAGTCATCTCTTTAATCTCGGTGGGCGGCTGCTGATGACGGCATCCACTTCACCCAGGAACCTGTTAGTTCTCGCCTTCGACCCGGTTACCCGATCAACTGGCCAGCCTGGTGGTTGCGTCGTTCAGGCTACCAGACATTGCCTGAAGGACGTCGCGGGGCTTAGGCCGCGAGAGCGAGCTCGTTAGAGTTTGCTGTTATTTGTTTGATCCGGTTTTTAACGAGGAACACGAATCATCCTCGGCATGCAGCCCCGAACTCAGACGATCCGTCGAAACCAGAACGCCCCCGTTTTGGAGAGGCCTGAAGGTAGGTCGAATTGGAGGAAGGGCAAGCGATGGTTGGCCGGATGCTGAGATGAGGATTGTCAGGCTGGTAAACCCAGTCTATTACCCGCGCCGTTTCCCCGCATGTCGTCCTCCACACTCTCCAGCTACTCCAACCGGTCGAAGCCGATGTCCGGCCTAGCGTTGGCGTTTCTCGCGGCCTTGGCAGTCGGACTGGCTTTGTTTTACCGGCTGCCTGATTTGGGCCTGAGGCCGATGCATACGGATGAGGCGAATCTTGGGGTGAAGTTCATCGACATGTGCAAGCAGGGAAGGTTCGACTATGATCCGCATGATTTTCACGGGCCGGTTTTGCACTATGCGACTTGGGTATATGGGACGCTGGCCGGGTGGGGTGACTCGATGGCGATCACCGAGGCGGATCTGCGGAGAGTGGTGGTGGTGTTTGGTATTTTGCTGGTGCTCTCGACGTTGCTGGTGACGGATGCGCTGGGGCGACCGGCGACGGGGATGGCGATGCTGATGATGGCCGTGTCACCAATGATGGTGTTTTACTCGCGGTATTACATCATGGAGATGCCTTACGTGCTGTGGCTGGCATTGTTCATGTTCGCCTGTTGGCGCTTTTCGGTTTACGAGAGCTGGTTGTGGCTGGCGCTGGCGGGGGCATCGCTAGGCCTGATGCACGGGACGAAGGAGACGTTCGTGATCAACACAATGGCGATGCTTTGCGGATGGGTGGCGGCGAAGATGCTGACGGATGGCTTTGAGCATCGTAATCGCGGACTGCACCTGAGCATCGGGCGCAGCAGGCATTTCATCCAATGGCCGTGGGCCTGGGGGGCATTGATCGCACTGGTGATTTCCGTGATGCTGTTCTCGGGCTTCTTTCGATTTTGGGATGATGTGAAAGAGAGCTTCACGACTTACGGCAGCTACGCGCACCGCTCGACGGGGGCCGGACATGAGAAGCCCTGGTATTACTATTTGTCGGTTCTGCTTTGGACGAAGGATTTTTTCCTTTGGACGGAGATGATGATTGGAGGGCTGGCGGCGGTGGGAATGATTCACGCTTTCACGGGGAGATTTCAACGTGAAGAACCGAGGAAGGCATTCCTGGTCTTCCTGAGTGTGTATGCCCTGGTGGCGCTGGCGTTTTATTCGATCATTCCCTACAAGACCCCGTGGACCTTCTTGTCGGTGCAGCATGTGCTGACATTGCTGGCGGGAGTGGGCGCGCAGTTTTTGTTCGCTCAGTCGCAGAGCCGAGTGTGGAAGGCGATTTGCTCAATCCTTTTCATCGGGGGGCTCTATCATTTGTGCGCTCAGTCCATGTTTACGATTCGGGATCGTGGTCGCGCAAATCTGAGGGGGCCGTATGTTTATAGTCACACCACGTCAAGCGCGATGCAGTTGGTGGAGAAGTTGCGTGACATCGCCAAGTTTCAAAAGGGTGACTTCAGCGCTCAAGTGATCACCATGGATGCCGGATGGCCCTTGCCCTGGTATCTGCGAGAACAAACCAAAGTGGGCTACCAGACGACTATACCGGAGGACCTGAGTGCCTCGGTGATCGTTGTGGATCAGGCGCTTGCTGCTGAGGTGAGAGGCCGGCGAAAAGACCGCCAGTTTGTTTCTGACGTTTATGGCATGAGAGGTGCCGGGACCAATGTGGTGCTGCTGGTCGAGACGGGACTGTGGGATGCATACGTGGCGGCGAAGGAAAAGGTGCCATGACCACGATCCACAGGTTTTGTCACCAGGCGATGGCCACCGAGTTTGAGGTGGTGATAGCCCAGCCAGACATCACTCCAGGACGGGCACGACAAGCGGCGGCAGCGGTGTTCAATGAGGTGGATCGGCTGGAACAAGAGTTGAGCCGGTTTCGCCCGACGAGTGAGATGTGGCGGATCAGCCTTCTGAGGAAAGGTGAAAGCACCGGGCTCGACTTTGCAGCCTGGGATTGCCTGAGCCTCGCCAAAGCAGTTCATGCAGAGACTGCTGGGGCATTCGATGTGACGATGGGTCCCCTGATGAAGCTCTGGAGGAACCCAGATGGATCCCCCCGCGTGCTGATGGATGGCGAGATAGAACAAGTGCGCGGGAGAATAGGGATGGACAAGTTTAGTCTCGATCCTGAAGGTCTTCGGATCGTTGTCTATGCGGATGAGATTATCTTTGATTTGGGTGCAGTTGGGAAGGGCTATGCACTGGATCAGGCGGTCAGAATATTGGAAGAGGAAGAGGTGACGTGCGCGCTGGTCAATGCTGGCGAGAGCACGATCGTTGGTATCGGTTCGCCACCTGATGAGGAAGGTTGGCCCGTTGAGTTGCACCTGGAGGAGTTTAGAATGGTGAACCTCAAGGGGGATTCACTGAGCTGTTCCGGGTTCGCCGTGCAGGGGAATCACATCATGAATCCACGGACCCTTTCGCCAGTGGCGATGAAGGGCGAGCGCAGCTACGTGCTAGCCCCCACGGCAGCGATGTCGGACGCACTTTCTACGGCGTTCATGGTGATGTCGGACGAGGAAGTTAAAGACTTCTGCCAGAGGCATCCGCAGGTAAGCGCCATCGGGCGATGAGGCATTGTTTGGCTGCTCCCGAAAGTTAGGCTGCGAATAAATTTTGCACTCGTGTGCCGCAAATTTAAAAAAGAGATCAAGTTTGACTTGATATTCGAGGGTGGTTGAGTATTCTAACTGCGTAGAAATCACCCGAGAATGTTATCTATTTATTAAAACTATAATTTCACTTGAAATTATTCTGCGTTGTGTTATCATCTGCATCAGTCTGATTGTAATTTCAAAAAATTAACTCCCCCGACCATGTCAGCCCTCAATGGAACCAAACTCCCGCCCCGCGACCACGCGAAATTAGCGGATTTTATATTGTTCAGCCAGCGCGAGTTCCTGCTGAACCTCTCGAGGGACCTTAACAAGGATAATATCTCCTTCGCTCAGTTTTTCCTCCTCAGCTACCTTTCCACTTCGAAGGAACTGACGATGACAGACATCGCCCGCAAGATGGGTCACTCCACCGCAGCCGCGACAGGGCTCGTAGATCGCCTTGAAAAGCTAGGCTACATGGAGCGCACCCACGCCATTGATGATCGCCGTAAGGTGCTCGTTCGAATCACTGCCAAGGGCGTGGACCTCGTGAGCCGACTGCGCGATGAACTCCAGTCTCGCATTGCTGAGGCGATGGAAGAAACGCAGACCGCAGATGCGGGCAGCTTTATCTCCGCGTATCGCAAACTCGATGACGCCGTAGTTCCCCGCTAAGCAACAATCATTCTGATTTCGAAAGTCCGATCCGCTCCTCCGAGTTGATCGGACTTTTTGTTTTCTCCCTGCTTTATGGATCATCCTGACTGGATTACATTCCCTGCTTTGTCAGCTTTGTCTCATCGGTTCGTGCTGAGGCATCCCAGTCTCTCGATGAAAGTTGATCGCCAGGAGGCACTTGAACGACTTCGCCCCTGGCATCAGAGGCAAATTGAGGCACTCGGATACGAGGTGAGTGATCTGCGCACTGCTGAGCAAGTGCATGGCTCCCTAGTCGTGCGAGTAGATGCGAAAAGTGCGGGCCTCACTCCGGCTGCGGACGGCCTCATCACGAATGATTCATCGGTGATTCTGGGCATCTATGTGGCTGACTGCGGGGCTATTTACCTTCATGATACCCGACGGCACGCGATTGGATTGGTGCATTCCGGGAAGAATGGCACGGAATTGGGTATCGTTCCCACAGCGATCCAGGCAATGACGAGAGAGTTCGGATCGCAGGCGTCCGACATCGTGGTGCAGGTGAGCCCCTGCATCCGACCACCGCGTTACGAAATCGATTTTGCCTCAGGTATTTCCGAGCAATGCATGGCGATTGGGGTGATGATCGAACATTATCATGATTGCGCACTCTGCACGGCGCAAGATTTGGAACGATTTTACTCCTACCGTGCCGAAAAAGGGCAGACGGGTCGGATGCTCGCCTTGCTAAGTCTTCGCCGGTCTTGATGCAGGACGAGGAAACGCTACTCCTTGCGATCCCATGAGCCCGCCCTTCCCTTCCCTTGTCCTGAGTGCCCCAGCGAAGATCAATCTTTGGCTGCGGATTTTGGGCAAGCGTGATGACGGCTTCCACGACATTGAGACCCGCATGTGCCCGATCTCGGTGGCCGATGAGGTCACGATTCAAGCCAAATCCGATGATGCTGAGACAACGCTGACATGCTCGGATACCTCGTTGCCGCTCGACGGATCGAACCTCGCCCTCAAAGCCCTGAGAGCTTTCGAACAGCAGACGGGAATTCGGAGGTCGTGGAGCATTCACTTGGAAAAACGCATTCCCTCGGGTGCTGGCCTTGGCGGGGGGAGCAGTGATGCTGCCGCCGTGCTCAAGGGACTGAATCAGCTCACGGGTGCGCCTTTGAGCCAGGCTGACTTGTGCGCCATCGCTGGCACCATCGGATCAGACATTCCGTTTTTTATCCACCATTCCACCTGTGATGCCACCGGGCGTGGAGAGCTGGTGGTGCCTGTAAGCTTCCCGCATCGGCTGACGCTGCTTCTAATCAAGCCACCGTTCGGTGTGCCCACTCCATGGGCTTACAGACAGTGGTCTATCTCCCAAGAGATTCCAGGCGTCAGGTATTCGCTTCAAGAATGCCCCTGGGGCGACATGGTGAATGACTTGGAGCGTCCTGTGTTTGCCAAGCACATGCTTCTGCCCGCATTGAAGACTTGGCTGCTCCAGCAAGGTGAAACCCGAGCGGCGCTCATGTCAGGCTCAGGCTCCACCATGTTTGCCATCGTTGATGATGAGCCAACGGGGCACTTGCTAGCAAGTCGCGCGCGGGAATGGATCGGCGACACGGCATGGATTCATCTGGCCCACACTCTGCCCTGAGTTGAGCGGATCTAGCTTAGAAAGTCTTGCCGATCATCACACCAACGGTGAGCGCATCGAGATCCACATTCACCTTCGAGGGGCCGATATGGGCCTCAAGTCCCTGGCTCCAGTCATATCGAACGAAGGCTGAAACGTGCCAGTCATTTGTCAGTGAACGATGAACCGCCGCCTGGAGAAAGCCACCGAAGAGAGCCTCCGTTTGAGCGTCCCGATCCAGCCAGCTTTTGATCTCCTCACCGTTCTTGATAAGACTCTCCTGCTGCGATGCCTCCCAACGGGCAACATTCACAGCCACTCCGGCAGACGCCTGGATACCCCAGTGGCCCCGGTGCCACTCGAGTGTGGGCCCAAGACTGAACGTGAGAAGATTCAATTCAAAGGATTGCCTCACACGATTGCTGTAACGGTCATCTTCCGCGCCTGAGGTGCCATACACGCGTGAACTCGGAGACGCAGGCAACGTAGGGCCAGGTCCCGCAAAATCTCCATAGTAAGGCCCGGCAGGAGGAAGCAGCCCGCCGAGATCGTAGCTATCCGTCACGGTGCGAACCTGACTGGTGTGGGTGGCTGCAAAGGTGCTTCCGCTCTGCTCGGCATCGAACTGCGCGTAGAAAAAGCTACCGAGGAGAGACCACGACCATTCAACGTTCAAGCGATGAATCCACTCTGCTTGCAGCGTTGGACCAAACCCATCGAGATTCTCCTCGCTCCAATCGCCCGAAGTGCTGGTGAACTCCGTATGGTTGACGGACCCGCCGTCACCTTGAAACACGAGGTAATTGCCCTGCAACTGCGAATCTGCCTCGTAGCCCCAGAACCAAGTGCTCCCCGTGATCGGAGTATTCGGGTCAGGGTTGACGTAGCCATTGCGATAGCTACGCAACGCTGCCCCCGAGTCTGGTCCGGCTGAGCCCATCGTATTGAAATCAGATCCCAGTCGAGGAAGAAGAAATCCAGCGGATCGAGTTCCCAAGTGCCAGTTCAAATCGCCAATCTGACGATAGGCAGCACCTGCGGAGAATCGCCAAAAGGAAGGTTCTTCAGATCGAAGAGTCGTCACTCCGAAAGACAAAAACAACAGCAGGGCAGGGAGGCGCATCATGGCGGTATGATTGTGGATCGTTGTTAATGGGCAGAGTGTTTTTGAGGGCACTTGTGAAAAGAGTGAGCTTTGGTCGAAGCGGCGTTGAATGGCGGGAAAGTGTCTCCGTGATCGTCTCGAACTGAATGAAGTGATCCGGTTACGCCTTGAAATAGGGGAAGCGGAGGATCTCGACGAGTCGCCACCCAATGGCACCCACCAGCAGCCAGATGGCGATCTGGTAGGCGTAGAAGAACCAGGGGGCGGCCTCGCGGCGGCGGGCGCGATGGACGAGGCTTTCGCATCCCCACACGAGGCTGAGCACGAGCGGGTAATAGAGCGAGAGCATGAAGCGGTCGCCGCGGCCGATTGGATGATACCAGCCGTAGGCGAGTGAGAAACCAACGAAGGCACCCACGACAAAAAGCACCTGTGTGGTGGTCTCGGGGTGGAGTCGTTGGGCGGCGTGAGCGGGCTTGGGGGTGGCGAAGCGCAGGGCGATGATGAAGCCCGCAAATATCAGCACAAGCCAGCCAAGGTAGAGCCCGCGAAGCTCCAGCACGCCTTTCCATGGTTTCGGGTTCTTCTTGCTCCGCGTGGTGTAGCCGGGCCAGAGAAGTTCGGTTAGCTTGGCCTTGGTGCCCTCGACGAGACGATCCACCATCTGCTGCGAGGTGTGCGTGGCGGCATAGGTTTTGAATGAAGGCTTTTGTTCGGGTGGGATGGCTAGCAGCTTGTCCTTCGTATTGTGCGCGCCCATCCAGGTGTAGCCCTGGCTGTCGAAGTCATCGAACCACATCCAGTAACTGGGGAAGCTGTGAAATGGATCACCGAAGATCTTGGCAGAGTAGCTCAGACGCGGGCCGACGGTCATGAGGAAACAGAAGCCGAGGATGAAGAGGGCAAGCCAGTGATTGCGACGAAGCCAGAGCGTGGTGCCGCCATCGGGAGCGGTGCGCCGGGCTTCGATCCAGCCCCAGGCCCAGCGCAGGGTGGCGATGCCGACGTAGCACATCAACAGCGGCTGCACGCTGCCTTTAGCCAAGTAGGCGAGCCCGCCCGTGACGCCGATGATGGCGTGCATCCAGAGCGAGTTCTTCTGCAAGGCGAGCAGGCAGGCCACCCAAGTGATGCCGAAGAGGACGAAGTAAAGTGGCTCGGGCTGGAAGTAGGCGGTGCGGGGGAGTAGTGCGCCAAACCCGGCGAGCATCACGACCACCAAGCTGCCGCCGATGGAGAATTGGCGGGCGCATCCGACGCCGAGGATGATGAGCGCACCGAGGGTCCAGCCGACATGAAACCAGCGGCCGCGATTGAAGAACTCGCGGTCTTTTTCGGTGACCTCGGTCTCACCGGAGATGACGTGGTCTTTGTCTGCCAGCCATGCGGCGATCCATGGCCAGAGGGGATTCACCACGCCATCGGTGCGGTGCGGGAACCAGTTTTTGATCGGTTCGCTCACGCCCTTGGAGAAGTCGGGCTTGAGGTCGTCGCGCGTGATGAGCGCGAGCTTCATGTTGTGCTTCTGATCGCCGCCGAGGATGCGTTTGTCCGTTGTGTTCGTCTGAGTGATGAGCAAGCCGCCCACCTTCACGTAGGCGAGGGCGATCAGCAGCAGTGCCAGAGCAAGGGCCAGCCAGCGTCCTGCTCGCAGCCACCAGCGCTGATAGGTATGAATGGCCGCGTTCGACAGCATGAGGAACGACGATTAACGAGGCCTGACTTTGATTTCCACGCGCCGATTGATCGACTGCTGATCCTTGTCAGCATTGGGGTTGGCAATGGGGCGGCTCTCGCCCATGCCGACGGCGCGAATGCGATCCGAGGTGAGGCGAAGCGATGTCATGAGCCACTCGACCACGGCGGCGGCACGACGTTGGCTGAGGTCGAGATTGGACTGGTCGGAACCAATCGAATCGGTGTGCCCTTCGATGATGAACAGGGACTGCGGGTTCTTCTGAATGAGGAAGCCAAGCTTCATCAGGCTGAGCCGCGCACCGTCGGCGAGCTGGTCGCTGCCGAAGTCGAAAAGGAGGTCTGTCGGCATCAGGATCGGATCAGTGCTGCCACCGACTTGTCCGCCGCCGGCGAGCAGTTCATCTAGATTGCTGAAGCCGCGAACCTTGGTGTTGGCTGCCGTGCGGGCGTTGCCGTCGCCGAGGCTGTCGAGCAACTCCATGCCGATCTTCTGGTCGCCTTTGCCTAACGGATTGGCGTCGAGCACCATCTGCTTGCTGGACACAGGTTTGGACAAAACGGAACTCTTCACGGCGGCCATCGCGCTGGCCACATCGGCTTGCGAAGGACCGGCAGGAGGTGCGGCGGCCATGGCCTCGGCCAAGGCGGACACGTTGGCGCGCATGTTGCCCTTCTTCTCATCGGGCGTGGTGGCGCGCACGAGATTTTGGATCTCCTTCACATTAGGCGAGAGGTCGATCTCCTGATTTTCGGGAATCATGCTGGCCTTGTCGAAGGCATCGAGGTCGGGCTTGAAGGCTTCAATGTCCGGCTTGTTGACGGGTGCGATGTCCTTGGGGATGTCGCGGATGGTTTCCTGCTGCTTGAGCAGCTCGGGATTGATCTTGAGCCGGTCGGGCATGATGCGCTCTTCGAAGGTGGTCGGAGCGGCGCTCCAGCCGAGATTCTCGAAGCACCAGATCAGCACGCCGTGGAAGGCAAAGGAGAGAATCACGGCGAGCATGATCCACCACTTCAGTGCCCAGTCCTGCCGGGAACGGAATCCAGAATCGCGGGCCGCATTGCCCCAGTCGTAGCTTTTGGTTGAAGCCATGGCGCGGAGTCTAGCACGCGAGTTCCGAGTGGCGAGTTGCAAGTTTTTGGCGATGGACGAGGCGGAATTCTCCGCCGATCCTTGGACAAGATTGACCGACTTGACGCGATTGGAAGGGAGGAGCCTGTCGATGAATCGTTGTAGCTGATCTACTGTCCCACCGTCCTACTGTTTCACTGATGCGCTCTCGTCTCTGGCTTCTCATCCTGCTACTCCTGGCGAGCATCATTGTGCCCTTCATGATCTGGGGGGAACAATTTGATGCGGCGCTGAGCCTGGAGGGCGCGAAAGGTTGGATGGAGCGCTACGGCGCGTGGGCGTGGCTGGCGGGGATCGTGCTGCTGTGTGCAGACATCGTGCTGCCGGTGCCGAGCACGATCGTGATGTCGGCTCTCGGGTTGATGTATGGCTGGTGGTTGGGCGGCTTGATCGCGTCTGCAGGTTCGTTTTTGTCCGGTCTGATCGCGTATGCGGCGTGTCGGCTCGCGGGGCATCGGGCGGCGGAATGGATCGCGGGAGCCGATGGCATCGCGAAGGCTGAGCGCATGTTCGAGAAGCACGGCGGCTGGCTGGTGGCGCTGTCGCGCTCGTTGCCGGTGCTGCCTGAGGCGTTGGCTTGCCTGGCGGGGCTGGTGCGGATGCCGTGGAAGACGTTCACGATCGCGCTGGGCTGCGGCACGCTGCCGCTGGGGTTCACGTTTGCAGCGATTGGCGCGATCGGTGTGGATCGTCCGGGACTGACGATTGCGCTCAGCATCGCGGTGCCAGCAGTGCTGTGGCTGATCGCGGGGCGGGTGATGAAACGCTGACTACGCTGTCGCGCGCGGCAGCACCTCCACCACATCGGCCAGCGTTTTGCCGCTCGCGTGGCGCAGTTCGTTGCAGCGACCGTAGAGCGTTTCGCCTTCGGTGGCGTCGAGCAGTTCGGCAAGGCGGTGATCAATCTTGATGCGGAAGTAGCCACGCGGATGGCTGCTGTGCGGCACGGCTTGTTCTTCGAGGATGCCGCCGAAGGGGCGCTTTCCTTCGATCACGAGGCGGCGGGCTTCTTCAGGCAGGAGTTCAAGGTGGATGCCGATGGCACCAAACTCGACCGCCTTGGCGTCGCGCAGCAACTTCAACACCGAAGCGCGGACGTAATACTCGCCGATTTTTCCTTTGCCATGCACGTCCAGGAAGATGCCGCTGCCGTGGTGATCGCGCAGGCGCGGCGTCATGTCCGTGTCATGCACGAGCAGGTGCCGCTCCTCGGCTGGCATTTCCTCCGGCTGGATGAACGTGATCTGCGGTCGCGTGCTGCCGAGTCCGTAAAAAAAGATGAGCGGGGCGAGGTGGTCGAGATGCAGGGCGCTCTCGTGGCTCCGGGCGGCATCAAGTGTAGCGGGCATACTGGCGATGTTGCGGCAGGAAGAACTCGTGGCAGAGGCGGTCCACTTGCAGGAGGCCGTCGCGATTCAGCACAAAGGTGTCGCCGTTCCATGCGCCGAAGCCTTCCTTCACGATCCAGTCGAGCTGGGTGCCGAAGAACTGACGCGGATCGGTGCCGTGCTTGTCGATGTAGAACTGAGGGCGGAAGCTGCCGAGCTTGAGCTTGAGGATGAACTCGCGCACGAACTGCTCCTCGGCGTTGGTCTCGTAGGCGCGGAAGATGGCGAGCTTGTCGGCATCAATGAGCTGCATGTAAGGGCCCACGTCGGACTGATTCTGGTAATGCACGCCGCCGAGATGGCCGAAGGATGCGACGCCGCAACTGAGCAGATCGGCACCGTTCCAGAGCGAGTCGCGATAGACGAACTTGATGCGATTTGGGTCCTTCACGACGGTATAAGCGCTCGTCACCGTGTAGCCCGCCTTCACGAATTCATCGAAGGCATAGCTGACCCAGCGGCGCTTGGTTTCCCAGTCGGCCACGGGCGCGGTGACTTTGCCCTCGGCCTTCATCTGCTGGTAGATGCCGGTGTTGTAAGGCACTTCCATCTGATAAATCGTGAGGGCGTCGGGACCGAGTTCGACCGCCCGCTGCACGGCGAATTTCCACTTCTCCTCGGTCTCATTCATCATGCCGGCGATGAGGTCGATATTGATGTGCTCGAAGCCCAGCGTGCGCGCGAACTTGAACGCGCGATCGACTTCGCCACTGCGATGCGCGCGGCCATTCGACTCGAGGATGTGATCGTCGAAGTGCTCCACACCGAGGCTCAGGCGCGTGACGCCGATCTCACGAATGCACTCCAGCTTCTTCTCGTTCAGCGTGCCGGGTTCGGCTTCAAAGGCGACTTCCTCGGCTTCGTCCCAGGGCACGAGATCCTTCATGCGTGAGGTCAGCTCATGAAGCTGCGGCGTGCTCAGATACGAGGGCGTGCCGCCGCCGAAGTAAACGAACTGCGCCTTGCGCCCTGCGATGTAAGGCGACGCGGCGATCTTGGCCATCTCCTTCATGCCTGCATTGATGTAGGCGCGGATCTCGGAGGCGTTCTTATCGGTATAGACCTTGAAGTAGCAGAAGTGGCAGCGCTTGCGGCAGAAGGGGATGTGGAAGTAAACGCCGAGCGGCACGTCGGTCGGCGCGGGCTTCTGCATCACGGATTCGAGCGCGGAAACATACTCTGGCTTCCAGAAGGAAAAGGGCGGGTAGTTCGAGACGAAGTAATTCCCGGCCTCGGTGGCGTGGGGCTTCTTCTCGGTCGTCTCGGGGGCATCAATGACGGTGGACATGATTCAAGATACGAACGCAACGACGCATGGCACCTCTTCATTTCGCGAGCTTCTCCTGATCTGGAGATAGGGAAGAAGAGAATACTTGACGAAAAGAACAGTGTGGCTATGAGTTACCACATGAGTTACCGTTTAACCAGAACCAGCATGGCTTTGGATGGATTCACCCTCAAAGCCCTCGATCACCTCGCCAAGAAGTGGGGCATCTCCAAGGCCGAGGTCATGCGCCGCGCCATCGGCAAGCTCCGTGAGCAGGCCGATGAGGAAGATCGCCGTCCCAAGCCGCTCAAGGCTCTGGACTGGCTCCAGAGTGGCGGCGGTTTGGTCCGTGAGGAAGCCGAAAAATTCCGCGCCGAGGTGAAGGCCGAGCGCGATGCCAAACGCTACTGGTGGGAACAATGATCCACCTTGATACCAACCTCATGATTGATCTGGTCACGACCGGATCACCGCACATCGCGATGATTCGGAAGTGGCTGGAGCAAGGCGAAGACCTCGGGTGCTCGGCGATTGCGTGGTCGGAGTTTTGCAACGGCCCGCACTCGAAGGAGCAGAAGGACGCCGTGTATCATGTGCTGGACCGCCAGGTGATCGACTTCTCGTGCGAGATGGCCGAGCAGGCCTCGCGCTTGTTTCATTACACGGGCCGGCGGCGCGGCTCGCACTCGGACTGCATGATTGCGGCGACTGCCATCGTGCGCCGCGTGAAGGTGGCGACGAGGAACATCGCCGACTTCGAGCGCTTCGTGCCGCATGGCTTGCAGTTGATCGCGGTGCCAAGTTGAGGCGCAAAGTCGGCGCGTGATGGTGCGTTGTGTGCGCCTCCATGAAACGCATTCTCGCCGCACTCGCCCTCGTCTCCCTCACCGCTCACGCGGAACTCACCGACCAGCAAAAACTGGTGCCGCTGGAGGTGGATGCGCCCGATGCGTCGATGACCAAGATCGTGCTGCTCGCGGGTAGCGTGAGCAACAAGCCTGGCCAGCACGAATACTTCGCGGGCTGCTCCTTGCTGATGAAATGCCTGAAGCAAACGCCGGGCGTGTGGCCCGTGATGGCGGCGGAAGGATGGCCGAAGAATGAAGCGATCTTCAAGAACGCGAAGGCTGTCGTGAGCTTCATGGATGCGGGCGAAAAGCTCGCTTGGCTGGCCCCTGAGCGCTGGGCGAAGATCAAGGAAGTCATGGCCACAGGAGCGGGTTTCGTCGCGATGCACCAGTCCGTGGAAGTGCCCGCCGCGCAAGCGGACGAGTTCAAGAGCTGGCTTGGTGCCGTGTGGCAGAAGGACATCGGATGCCGCGGCCACTGGGACATGACGCTCACGCCTGCGACTCCTGCGCATCCGACGCTGACTGGCGTGACCACCTTCGATGCCCCCAAGGATGGCTGGCTGTTCAATCTGCACTTTGCTGACCAAGGCGTTACGCCCCTGCTCACGGGACCCGTTGCGGACAAGTCACGCAGCACCGCCGATGCGAAGTCGCACTCAGGCCGCAATGAAGTGATCGCCTGGGCCTACGAGCGTCTGGATGGTGCGCGCTCAGTAGGTTTCACTGGAGCTGATTTGCACAGCAGCTGGAAGATCGAGAGCCAGCGCCGCTTCATCCTGAACTCCATTCTCTGGACAGCCAAAGTGGCCGTGCCCGCCGCTGGTGCTGCCATCGCAGCAGACGAGGCCGACTTCACCGCCAACATGGATCGCAAGACGCTCGGCATGGTGAAGAAGAAAGCCAAGTGATCTGGACACAAAAAAGCCAGGGGACGCATCCCCTGGCTTGGCAAAATCAGACCGGTTGTCGGAATTATTTCGTTGGGTTGCTGCTCACATGGCCCACGGGATTGATCATATCGCCGCCCTGAGCTGCCTTTGCCTTTTCGGCTTCAGTCTTGTAGCTAGCGCCAAGGCGAGGGGGCTTGAGTTGATCGTTCACGCTCCCAACCATCCAGGGCTTGGGCACGCAAGAGGAGAGACCGGCAACAGCAAAAAGAAGGGTAATGACTTTCATGGGTCGCCAGAGTGGCCGAGGACGGGGCAATTTGTCAAAACAAAACTCTGCAAGGATGTGAGAGAGGTGGGTCAGCCGGCATGTGGTGAGAAGGCCTTCACGATCTCATCCGCCTCAATGGCAGCGTCGATCCCAAGACGCCGTGCTTCGCTGCGGATGAGTGGCTCCTGACCTTGAGCTGGCTTGTAGATGACGAAGGTGCAGGCTGCGCCACCGAGTTTGCGGGCACGGGCGGCGAGGCCCTCCAGGTGCTCGGCAGGTGAGCGGGTGAGAGCCACCCGGCAACAGATAAGCCGGAGCGAGTTGCTCCGTGTGTCCACACAGAGAATGTCGGCATCGTTCGAATCATTGCCCGATTGTTTGACGTGCTCGAAGGACCACATGGGGAGCTGGTAGCGTGGATTCCGCTGGAGGCAGTCCAGCACGGCAAGTTCCAGCCAGCCGCTCGAGAGCAGGTGCAGCGAGCGTTCGATAGCGCGGCGCTCTGGCGCGGCGGAGAGCTTCCAGCCTTGGCTGTCGGACCTTGTTAGGCCTGCGCTGGTGGTGGCAGTGAGAAGGAAGCGGATCGGATCTCCGCCCGCAGGCAGGGGTTTGGCCAGCAGTGTTTTGAGTTCCTCGGGCTCCTGAGGGAGCCGTCCGTTTTGAGTTTGGAACTGGGCACGCAGGTTTTTGATGAAGGCCTCAATGGCAGCGGAGTGCTGGTTGCGCAGTTCGTAGGCCTTGAGGCCGAAGGCGCGAAGAGGATCGCTGGCAGGCTCGTGCCGGTAGTCGTCCAGGCTGCGTCCCTGGATGGCGAGGAGCAGGCGCGGGGTGAAGTGTTTGGAGAGGGAACCAAGTTCGGGCCAGCGCTCGTGACGCCCGGTGTGGGCATCGACGAAGCGCATCTGCTCATGATCAAAGGTGAATGAGGCGCGGCCAAAGACACTAGCCGCGAGGTGGGCTCCAATGCTCATCAGCTTGGTGCCGCCAGTGAAGTTCACCATCGTGCCGGGGTTGGCGATGAGTTCGCGGGCGATCAGGTCGCGCGTTTCGGCGATGTCGGGAGTGGTGCTGGAGAGTGGGAGGTCGATGATCTTCGGCTGATAGCCTTTGAACGCCGGGTCTTGAGCAAGCACGGGCACCACGGCGCGAAGATTCGCCACTGCGGATTCGGCGCTTTTGTCCGCACTGCGCACGAGCAGTAGTTTCGATGGGCGCAGGGCCATGATCGGAAGGAGGTTCTCCAGGGCGTGGTCGCTGACGAGTTGCAGCAGGCTAGGACCGGAGGTCGCGGGCGCGGGGGACTGGGGCTTCATGGTGGCAGGCGGAGACGAGGGTGTGCATGGTGAACCACGGCGGGCTCAAGAGCGAACATCAATTTGATCGGTGATCGGGAAGGGCAAAAAAATGCCTCCGGCTGGACGAGCCGGAGGCATGGGATTCAGTCACTCTGGAAGTGGAGAGCTGTTACTTCTTAGGCTCCTCAGGCTTGGCCGGTGCCGGTGCTGGAGCCGCAGGCTTGGGGGCATCAGTGGGCTTAGCCGGAGCTGGCGTAACTGGCAGAGGGTCCTTCGGTGGAGCTTGCAGTTCTGGCTTCGGCGGTGCGGGAGCGGCAGGAGCAGGCGAGGCGGGAACAGACACTGGGGGCGTCGTGACCGTGATCGGAGTCTTGGGCGGTGCCGGAGGAGCTGGTGGGGCGGGCGGACTCATTGGGGCAGGGGCCGGTGCTGGCGGTGCGCCACCAGCCTTGGCTGGATCGTCGGCGGGCTTTTCCTTCATGAGTTCGCTGCGCTTCTTTTCGAGACCACCCAGGGTGTAGCTGCTGATCTCGAAGACCCAACCATCGGCTTTCTTTTCCTTGGCGAGCTTTTCTTCGAGGGTCTTCTTCTTGGCGGCGAACTCATCATCAGCCTTTTTCTTGTCCTCGGGCTTCTCATCCTTCACAGCGGGGCGTTCCTTAGGGAAGTCGCCCGTCGTCGCGACGCTGATGTAGTATTTTTCGTCGGAGCCGCTGCCCTTCTTGATGAATTGCACATTGTAAGTGAAGCCTTCGAAGGTGGTGATCTTCGCCTTGGTGGCACCTTTCATGAAGTCGGCATTGGCTTTGTCTTTGGTCACCACGTCGTTGAACGTGGGATTCGCGAGCACGGTGGCGAGGCTGGCTTTGTCCTTGTCGAAGTCTTCGCCGGGTTTGGCATCAGCGAGGGCAAAATCGCCCGTCTCGTCCTTGCGGCTGGCTTTCCAGCTATCGGCTGCGGTAGGAGCGGTGATCTCCACATCTTTGATCTTGGCAACTTCGATGAAGGACTTTTCTATCCAGTCTTCGGGTGCGGGACGGATGTCATAGAACTGGCCATCCACCTGCCAGACCGTGTCGCCATCGTCGTTCACGCGGGCATAGCGCTCGTTGCCGCCGCCACCGAAGGGGGAGGCCTCGCGGCCCACCGTGCTGGAGGTGACGTTCTTGCCGAGAACGAGGGTGCGGATGACCTTGTCATTGTCGCCAAGCAGTTCGATGGCAAGGCCTGCGCCTTCGTCCTTCACGCCGTCCTTGGGCTCTTTGAGCTTCAGGTCGGCCCAGGCTCCAGGGCCGTATTTCTTTTGCTTGCCGGCCTTCTGGTCCTTGAGGTCCATGAGCATCTTGCCCAGTTTCTCAAAGGCAGCAGGATAACCACTGCGCTCGCCTACGCCCCACTGATCACCAGTGATGGCGAGGGTGACGGTGTTGAACACGCTTTTTTCGGTGTCGTATTCCTTGATCTTGATCTTGCGGACCGCGTTGACGTCGAGATCAGGGAGGAGTTTTTCACGGGCAGCGGCCGGTTTGAGCCGGTTCTCGCTGTTGTCTTTGGTAACGACGGCCACGCCGATCAATACGGCGAGGACGAGGAGGAGAAGTATGACCTTTTTCATGGGATGGTAGCTTTGAGCGGGGTCAGAAAATATGAATCTGTCAGTGGGTTCGTTACTTCGCAGCCGTGGCGACGCGGCGGTTCATCGCGAGGATGAGGCCGATGGCGACAACGACGAGGGGCATGAGGAAAATGTTGAAGAGTTTGATCTTCATTTCCTCCCAGTCGATGGCCTTGCGCTGCTGCTTCTTGATGTTGCCGATTTCTTTTTGGATCTCGACCTGCTTGCCCTGCCAGTTGTTGATCTTGTCCTGGGAGGAGGGGTCAATGATGACGCGCTGGGTCTTTTTGTCGAACTTGCCGCGCAGGTTGGACAGCTCGCGAGTGGCTTCTTCGAGTTCGCCAGTGAGCTTGCTCATCTGCGGGCGGAACTGCTCTTCTACCTGGGCCTTCTTCTTCTCCATGGTGGTGAAGGGGCGGGTGGTGGAGGCACGGTTGCGGACGGAGATCAAATCGCCGCCGCCGCTGTAGAGTTCAATGGCACCTAGCATCATGGAGAGATTGCCATTGGTTTCACGGATGCCGCCAAAGGGATCTTTTTCCAGGCAGAGACCGTCGTAGATCATGTCCGCGTCGCCGAAGAGCAGGACGAGACCTTCGCTGTTCTTCGATTCCTTCAGGTGGTCGCCCGAGGGGGCTGCGGGTGCTGGAGTGGGCGCTGCTGGTGCTGCTGCCGGAGGTGCGGCGATGCCCGGAGGCGGAGTCGGGGCCACAGGTGCGGGCTTAGCCTCATCCTGGGGGCCACCGCCTTCCTTCGGCGCGGCCTTGGCAGGTGCGCCATCGGGGAAGGCGGTCTTGAACTTGCCAGTGAGGCGGACGACGAGCGGGAGGTTGCGACCACCGGGCGAGAAGTCACGAAGCTCACCGCGATTGGCCTTCTCAGCCTCGGCGCTAGCTACTGCTTGCGAGACTTCCGATGAACTGGCGAGCACCGTGGCTTCAATGCCATCGGTCTTGGTGATGCTGAAAGCACCCGTGGTGAGCATGAAGAGGGAGTTGAGGTCCTTCGTCAGGCGTTCGTCCTTGTTGAAAGCGTTCTGATTGAGCATGAGCGCGGTGGGGTTCTGGCGTCCGCCCATGTTGGCCCGATAGCCCATATCGACGACGAGCTGGTCAGCATCGCGACCGATGCCCCAGGCGGTGAAGAGTTTCTTCATATCGGACTGGGGATTGATCATCGGGGCCTGGCCACGCATCATCGGATTCTGCATCTGCTGCTGGCCGAAGTGCTCAGCGACGACGCTCTTCGGATCGACGAAGGCAATCAGCTTGCCACCATTGAGAACGAACTGGTCGAGGGCATACAGGGCGGTGTCTTCGATGTTCGCGGGATGCACGACCACGAGCACGTCCACGCCGGATTCATCAAGGCTGACGAACTTCTCCTTCGAGCGATCACGGACCTTCACCTTGGCGACGGTCATGGGGACATCCACGACTTCGTAGTCCATCTTCAACTGTTGCACGAGCACCCAGGCGGGCTGCTGCTGTTGCTGCGGCTGCTGGAAGGGCATGGTATTGCCGCCGCTGCCCATGATGGGGAGGGGGCTCATGATGCCGATGACTGGTTTGCCTCGGCCTGACACTTTCTGGACCGAGCGGGCCAGATTGTATTCCAGCTTCGTTTCCTCCTGGGGATTGAGGAAGGGCAGCACCTCTTTCTGATCGAGGCACTCAATGGCGATGCCGAGGTAGAACTTGTCGCCATCGTTGTTGGCGGGGATGCCTTGGATTTCATCGGCAGCGGCTTTGTCTTCCTCATCCGTATTGGGATTAGGGGCGAGCTTCTCGACGATCACGCGGCCGTTGCCAGCTTT
The DNA here is from genome assembly GCA_963204975.1 of Verrucomicrobiota bacterium. Lineage (GTDB taxonomy): Bacteria > Verrucomicrobiota > Verrucomicrobiia > Verrucomicrobiales > Verrucomicrobiaceae > JAEUHN01. The sequence goes on from CAUJJC010000160.1 coordinate 23,946, forward strand.
GCGGAATTCGTTGAGGAGGTCCTCGATCGAGCGCGAGTAGTTGCGCAGAATCGGGGGCATCACGCGGTCGTCGGTGCTGGTGTAGAGCCGGATGGTTACTGGCTTGTCAGTGTCCAGGCGGTCGATGATGTTGCGCGTGCCCTGGCTGAGGGTGTAGAGCTTGTCCTGGGTGAGGTCGAAGCGGAGGAAGTTGCCGATGCTGCTGCCTCCGACGATGAAGTTGATCACCACGACGATGGCGATGACCACGAGAGCGCTGGCGGTTGTGACGAATTGCTTGTTCATAGCGTTGCGGATTCGTTGAAGAATGGGGTTCAGACTCAGGCGCGCTTCGAGCGGATGGCCTGGTCGGTGATGATGAGTCCGATGGCGATGACGCTGGCGAAATACACCAAGTCACGAATGCTGATGATGCCCTTGGTCATATCGTAGAAATGATCCATGAAGCTGGTGTAGGCGATGGCCTTGACCAGACCTTCACCCCAGGTGGGCAGCGATTTGAGGATCGAATCCACCACGGGTGGATAACCGATGAGCGTGAGCAGGAGGCACAGCGCCACGGAGACGATGAAGCACACCACCTGATTGCGGGTGAAGGCGCTGGCAGCAGAGGTCACGGCTAGGCAGGCGAGTGCGTAGCAGTAGCTGGCGATGTAGCCGGTGATGATCGGCCCGGGGTCAGGATTGCCCAAGTAGAACACGGTGCCAACGATGGTGCCGGTGAGGCAGAGGGCAACGAACCACACCACAGCAGCGGCGAGATACTTGCCAATGATCGCATGCCACGGTGAGACGGGCATCGTGAGCAGCAGCTCGAGGGTGCCGAGGCGTTGTTCCTCGGACCAGAGGCGCATCCCCACCGCTGGAGCGATGACGATATAGATCCACGGATGCCAGAAGAAGAACGACTGGGTGAGGTAGGCGTTGTTCGTGCGCAGGAAGTCGCCAAAGAGGAAGGCGAAGCCCATGGTCGCGAGCAGGAAGATCACGACGATCACGTAAGCGACGGGTGAATTAAAATACGCGAAGAACTCGCGTTTGAACACGGCTTTGATGTTCGGGATGGCTTTGGTCATAAATCAGTTCTGAGTTCAGGGTTTTCAGTTCTCTGTTCCGGCCCGCGCATCCCGTTTCAAACAACGGTGAACTGGGAACCGCGAACGGAGAACAGGTGGTTTAGCCTTCAGTCTTGGTGATAGCGCGAAAAACGGCGTCCAGAGTGTTGACGCCAGGGACGAGTTTCTTGAGTTCGTCAGGCGTGCCATCGGCCACCACTTTGCCACGGTCGATGATGATGGCGCGGGAGCACGCGGCTTCGACTTCTTCCAGGATGTGAGTGGAGAAGATGATCGCCTTGTTCTCGCCCATGCGCTTGATCAGGCCGCGCACTTCGTGCTTTTGGTTGGGGTCAAGACCATCGGTGGGCTCGTCCAGGATCAGCACATCAGGATCGTGAATGATGGACTGGGCGAAGCAGGTGCGGTGCTTGTAACCTTTCGAAAGGGTGTCCACGCTTTGGTTGCGCACGCTTTCGAGGAAGCACAACTCCAGCACGCGGTCGATGGCCTTGCTTTTGGCGGCACCCGTAAGGCCGCGCAACTCAGCGCAGAAGCCGAGGAAGCTCGCGACCGTCATATCAGAATACAGCGGTGCGTTCTCGGGCAGATAGCCGATGGAGCGTTTCGCGGTTTCAGGATCGCTCAGCATATCGACGCCGCCGATGCTAATGCTTCCAGAGGTGGGCCGGAAGTATCCGGTAATCATTCGCATGGTGGTGGATTTCCCGGCGCCATTGGGGCCGAGACAACCAAGCACCTGCCCTTTCTCGACGGAGAAGGTCACGCCATTCACGGCTACCTTCGAACCGAACTCTTTGCGTAGGTTTTGGACGTTGATCATAGGCTCTTTTGGATTCTGCTGTTCGCCTCCCTCGCCGCACTGACCGATGACCTGCTCCCTATGAGACAGATCGTCATATCTATACTAGCTGGAAGCGGGCGGACTCAATGGCCATACATTGTAATGATTCAACTAAAACTTGTGGCTCAAAGTGCGAGACTTGCTGTAGTGCCAATGTGTCCCTTCGCCTGATAGGGCGGGTAAATTTCAACGTGACGCTCGGCACCGCTGGTCTTATAACCTCCACCTAGCCCAACCAACCTCGCGTGCTCACCACCCAGAACATTGATCCGAACGAAGCGCCGAAACGCCGGTTTATTCTGTTGCGCTGGGTAGTGGCGGCCTGGCATTGGATCGTGCCTCCCACTCAGGCACACTCGGATCGCGAATCTGACCGAACGCGAATGATTCGTGCGGGCGTCATTATCGGAGCCTGCCTTTCATTCGTCGTGCTGGCACTTATGTATATGCGGCCTTTGCACCGGATGTATAAGACCAAGCGCGCCGAAGGGCTGGTCCAGGATGCACGGCGATTTGCTGACAAAGGCGATGTGGTCACGGCGGTCATGACGGCGCAGGAGGCTTATCGCATTGCTCCTGAGTTCGAGCCCGGTATCCGGCTCAATGCGCAACTACTGACGAGCATCGGAGCTGGTTACAGCCAGAAGGCGATCTACTACTGGGAGTTGCTCGGGCGCGATGGAACTGCCACGCTGGACGATCACAAAGGCATGGTGCGCGCATTGCTCCGAAGCGGACGTGAAAAGGAAGCCCGCCAGCAGATGGAGATGCTGATCAAGGACCATCCCACTGATGCCAGCCTGCTGGAACTTGCCCGTGAAGTCTGGGGCCAGCAGCAGACCACGGGCATCGTCCTAGAGGCACTCAAAAAATATGTCAAAGCGCACCCCGAAGACCGTGCGGCAGCTCAGCAACTCGCCAATATTCAAATTCAGTCTGGAGTCGCCAACGAAGCTGGTGATGGCCGCAAGTCTTTGTGGGAGTTGGCACAAAACCAGGACCAGCCGGGACTCGATGCCTTGAGGAATCTTGCCGACTTGAAGGAGATCGACATCGACGAGCGCAAGCGCCTTGCCGCACTTCTTGACGCCCATCCGTTGGCGAATGGTTGGGATCGCACCAAGGCGCTCACGCAGCGCGTGCTCCTCAATCCCGAGAATGCCAATCAGCTCATCGACGAACTGGCTGGCAAGTTCGCCACGGCTCGCGGTGCAGAACTTGAACCGTTCATCCGCTGGCTCGTCGAGCACAAGGAGTATGGGCGCGTGGTGAACCGTCTCGACATCTCCACCATCAAGAAGCGGACGGAAGACCAGCCCCTGCTCCTGAACTACCTCAACGCCATCACCATGCTGGGGCGCATCGCCGAACTGGAACGGCTGGTCAACGACCGCGAGGTGCTGCTCAAAGCGAGTGTCCGCGCCTTTTATCAGGTTCATCTCGGGCTGATCAAACGCGTGGATCGGGATACCATGCAGCGCCTGCTCACGGCGGCACGCGTGACTGCCCTCAACGATGGTCAGCCGGAATTGCTGCTCCAGATCGCCTTCTACTGCATGGACAAGCTTCATGATCATTACTCCATCGCGGAGCAGTGCTACACCGACCTCACCACCTCCCTGGTCAGCCAGCGCTACGAGCGTTTCGCGTATGAACAGATGATGATCTGCTGCCGCCATGCCGGGCATACAGACACGCTCGCAAGCGCGAGTGCTCGCGCCTCGGAGCGCTGGCCCGATGACATGACTTTCCTGGAAACCACCCTCTACGTGAACCTCCTCCGCGGTCACGAGGTGGAGACCACGCTGGAGCGGGCAGTCCGATTGCTCGAAGCCAGTCCCGAGGACCCCATGCGGAAGATCGTCTGCGCCTTCGGATACTACCGCCTCGGGGATTTCAATTCCGCCATCCGCCACCTCCAGGGCACCAATCTCAAAGCGCTAACCACAGGCCGGACAGCGGCTGCCGAAGGCCCCTCAGTCACGTTTGCCCAAATCCTCATGGCGGCGGGACCTCAAATGGTGGCCGGTGGAGATGTCGCCTTGTTCCGCAAGCAGCTCGCTTCCGTCCTCGATCCGATCAAGGACAACGCCCCTCTGCTTCCAGAGGAAAGGCGGACCCTGCTGGCGCTGCGCCGTCAGGCAGATCTCGCAGCACAGTGAAGCATTGAGCGCATCGCGTTGCTGGATTTCCTCCGCTCGGCGCGTTATTGCACGCCTTGCCATGAACATCCGATTCCTCCTTCCGCTCGCTCTTGCGCTCAGCGCCCCCGTCTTTGCCGACATCACCATCGAGAAAAGTGCCGCCGGTGCCGTGGTGAAGATCGACGGCCAGCTCTTCACTGAATACGTCACACTTTCGGAGAACAAGCCAATCCTCTGGCCCATCATCGGCCCCACAGGCCAGAAGATGACGCGCGATTATCCCATGCTCACCACTGAGGGCGAGACGCACGATCATCCCCATCATCGTTCCTTCTGGTTCACCCACATGGAGGTGAACGGCTGGAACTTCTGGGCGGAAAAGGCCAGCGTCAGTGATCCGAAGAAAGTCTCAGCCGCCGCAGCCAAGATCGGACTCACCAAGCATCGCGACTTTGTGAAAATGGAGGGTGGCAAGGACAGTGCGGTCATCATCGCCACCAATGACTGGATCGCTCCCGATGGTAGCAAGCAGCTCGAAGATCAACGCACCATCACCTTCCGCACCGCACCTGGAGCGCGCATCATCGACTTCGATATCGACCTCAAGGCCACCGAAGGCCCGGTCGAGTGGGGCGATAACAAAGATGGCACCTTTGGCGTTCGCATTCCGTCGAGCATGGACGTGAAGCAGAAGGAAGGAAAATTTGAGCCCGGGCACATCATCAGTAGCGAAGGTCTGAAGGATGTGGATGCCTGGGGCAAACCAGCGAAGTGGGTCGATTACTACGGGAAGGTGGCTGGCGAACAAGTCGGTATCGCCATTCTCAATCATCCCACCAGCTTCCGCTATCCCACCACCTGGCACGTCCGTGACTATGGCCTCTTCTGCGCGAACCCCTTCGGGCTCCAGGACTTCAACAAATCCAACCCCGAGGGCAAGCACCTTCAGGCCAAGGGCGAAACGCTCAAGTTCCGCTACCGTGTCATCTTCCATACAGGCGACGACAAGGCAGCCAAGATCGCTGAGGCATTTGCCGCTTACGAGAAGGAAGCAAAATAACTCCGCGCTGGAAACCCACGCGCGAGCGCGCTAGAAACAGTGCCCGCGCGCATGACTCCAGGTTTGCTCATCTCATTCGAAGGTTCCGAAGGCTGCGGCAAGTCCACGCAGATCCAGCGTCTCAAAGCCCGCCTGGAAGCTGCAGGCCGAACCGTTGAGCTGCGTCGTGAGCCCGGCGGCACGCACATTGGCGAGCGTATTCGTGACCTGCTCCAGCATGACAAGCAGGCACATCAGATGGCGCCTGTGACGGAGCTGTTCCTCTTCGCCGCCAGTCGCGCCCAGCTCGTGCGCGAACAGATCAGGCCCTCGCTCGATGCGGGCAATGTGGTGATCCTCGATCGCTTCTTCGACAGCACGACGGTGTATCAAGGCTATGCCCGTGGCCTGCCGCTGGAGCATGTGCATGTGATCAACCGCATTGCCGTGGGCGATGTGATCCCGCATCTGACTGTCGTGCTCGATATGGACGCACGCGCGGCCAAGGAGCGCATCCATCGCGATGGCCGTGAACTGGATCGTATCGAGAGCCAGCCTGCCGAGTTCTTTGAAAAGGTGCGCCAGGGCTACCTGCATCTCGCGGTGGAACAACCGCAGCGCATGGTGGTGCTCGATGCCAGCCAGACGCCCGATGTGATCGAGGCGCAGATTTGGAAACTCGTGGAGGATCGCAGTCATGCCCTACAAAGCTGATCACGCCCTCCAGCTCGTGGATCGCGCCCGCCAGTCGCAGCGCCTCGGCCACGCCTACCTCATCACGGGACCGAAGGAGGCGAAGCGCGAGCTGTTCGCCGCGCGGCTGCTGAATTTGGTCTCGGGCCAGAAGCATCGCGATCTCGACGCCTGGCAGCTCACCGGCATTCCCATCGTCACGCCAGGCAGCAAAAGCCGACGCATCAGCATTGATTCGATGCGTGGACTCCAGCACACCATGCACATGCGCACGGCGGCGGATGGCTACAAGTTTGGCGTCGTCGTCGATGCCGAGCGCATGACCACCGAGGCGCAGAACGCCTTCCTCAAGACACTCGAAGAACCACCGCCCGGAGCCTTGCTCCTGCTCCTAACCGGCAAGCCGGAAGAACTGCTGCCGACCACGCTTTCGCGTGTGATCCAAATCGAACTCATCCCCGAAGACGGCGCGCGTCAGTTCAATGAGCACGAGCTGAAGCTGCTCGCGTTGCTGGAAGCCCAATCGAAACGCGCCACAGCGAGTATGGCCGGGGCGCTCAACCTGAAGACGGCGTTTGAATCGGTGCTCGAAGAACTCTACGAAGGCATCGAAGAGGTCGCCGAGGAGGGCCTCGACAAGGAGAAGGAGCACTTCCAAAAAACCACGGACAGCTCCGCCTACTTCAAGGATCGCGAGAAACAGGTCGAGGCGAAGGTCGAGTCCACCTACTTGCATCAGCGCGATGCCTTGCTGGAGCTTCTGCTCAGTTGGATGGGCGACATCATTCGGCACAAGGTCGGCGGCGAGCGCCTTGATCTTCCAAGTCACGCCGAGGCGACCAAAGCCATCGCGGAACGCACGACCATCGACGATGCCTCGCGACGCCTGCGTGCGCTTACGCAGCTCGAAAAGCATCTGCACACCAACGTGAACGAGAATCTCGCGCTCGAGGTGGGTTTCATCCAGGCTTTCGGCTGACCATCCGCCCGAAAGCAATCCGCGTTCCCAGCGTTCTCATGGGCCGTCATGCGAACCCTGCTGTCAGCTCTGCTTCTTGCTACCACGTCCACGTCTTTGCGCGCGGTGGACTTTGCCAAGGATGTGTATCCCGTGTTGCAGCGCACCTGCTTCGAGTGCCACGGGCACGAAGTGCAAAAGGGCAAGCTGCGCCTCGACACCAATGCTGCGCTTCAGCACAAGGCCATCGTCGCGGGCAAGCCGGAGCAGAGTGATCTCATTCGTCGCGTGTCACTGCCCAAGGGCGACAAGGAGGCCATGCCCAAGCGCGGTGATCATCTCAAACCAGCCGAGATCGAGAACCTCAAAGCCTGGATCGCCGAGGGTGCCAAGTGGCCTGAGAACATCACCACGCTGAAGCACTGGGCCTACATCAAGCCGGTGCGTCCAGCCTTGCCGAAGGTAAAGAACGAAGCCTGGAGCAAGACCGATCTCGACCGCTTGATCCTCGCGAAGATCGAAGCCGCTAGATTGCAGCCATCGCCGGAGGCATCGCCTGCCGCGTTGATTCGTCGTCTCTCGCTCGATCTCACCGGCTTGCCGCCCAGCGTGAAGGACGTGCAGGCGTTTGAGAAAGCCTGTGCCAAGGGCGTCGATGCGAAGGCCTACGAGGCGCTCGTTGATCGCTTGCTCGCCTCGAAGGACTTCGGCGTTCGCTGGGCGCGTCCGTGGCTCGACCTTGCGCGCTACGCGGACTCGCATGGCTATCAGCGCGACGACTTGCGCGACATCTGGGGCTACCGCGACTGGGTGGTAAATGCGCTCAATGCGGACATGCCGTTCGATCAGTTCACCATTGAGCAAGTCGCGGGCGACTTGCTGCCGAATGCCACGCCATCGCAAATCATCGCCACTGGCTTCCATCGTTGCACGCCGACGAATGTGGAAGCTGGCACCGACCCCGAGGAGAGCCGCATCAATCAAGTCATCGACCGCGTCAACACTACCGGCGCGGTTTGGATGGGCACCACGCTGGAATGCGCTCAGTGCCACAATCACAAGTATGATCCCTTCACGCAGCGCGACTACTACAGCCTGCTCGCTTACTTCAACAACACGGAGAAGGAAGCCGACCGCACCAATCCGAAGGTGCCCGGCAGCATCCAGTTCAAAGGCACGGCGTTCGCGATGATGGATGCGTCGAAGCAAACCGAGCGCACCCAGCTCGAAGCGAAGCTCACCGCCTTGAACCAGCAGATCGCCGAGCGCGAGAAAGCCATCGCGAAGTCCCCGATCACGAAGGCCGCCACCCCATCTGGCACCACTGTGCTACGCCCCACGGCCTTCAGTGCTGAGTCGGGCAGCGATCACGATTTGCAAGCCGATGGGAGCGTGCTGCTCACGGGCGATGTGACAGACACGGACACCTACACCTTCGAAGCTGATCTGCCTGCCACCGAGATCAAGGCAGTGATGATCGAAGCGCTGACCAACGACGCGCTTCCTGGCACTGGCCCAGGACGCGGTGCAGCCGAGCGACCGAACTTCGTGCTCGATCAGTTCGATGCGACGCTCACGGCCAATGGCAAAGCCACGCCGCTGAAGTTCAGCGAAGCGCACGCAAGTTTCACGCAGACCGGCTTCGATCCGAACTCGCTCATCGTCAAAGGCACCGGCAAAGGCTGGGCGATCATGCCGCAGTTCCACAAGTCGCACTGGGCTGCCTTCGTCCTGGAGCAACCACTGAAGCCCGCGCCCGGCAGCAAGCTCACGCTTCGCCTTCAGCAGAACTACGGCGGCAAGCGCACCATCGGCTGCCTGCGCATCAGCGCCATCGGCGGCGATGTGCTCGCTTCATTGCCTGCCAAGATCGAAGACGAGCCGGTTGAAAAGGTTGCGGCGAAACCCAAAAGCCGGAAGGCCAAAGCCGCCGCCGCAGCAGCACCAACAGTCTCATCCGATCCAATGCTCGCGAAGCTCCAACGCCAGCGCACCGCCTTGCAGAAGCAACTCAATGCCACCAAGCCTGCGAGCACCGAGGTCATGCGCGAGCTGTCAGAGCCACGCATGAGCGCCATCTTCAAGCGCGGTGTCTTCACCGATCCAGGCGACCCCGTGCAGCCCGGCACGCCCGCGATCATTGAGGCGCAAGGCAACGGAAGCAATCGCCTCGCGTTGGCGAAGTGGCTCGCGAGCAAGGACAACCCACTCACCGCGCGCGTGACCGTGAACCGCTGGTGGATGGAACTCTTCGGCCAGGGCATCGTCACCACCATCGAAGACTTCGGCATCAAAGGCGAGCCGCCCACGCATCCCGAGTTGCTCGACTGGCTGGCCGTCGAATTCATGGAGCGTGGCTGGAGCATGAAGCACATCCTCAAGCAGATCGTGATGAGTGCCACGTATCGGCAGAGCATCGATGCTTCCAAGCCTCCGCACAGCTATGCATCCGGCCCACGCTTCCGCATGGATGCGGAGATGATTCGCGACAACGCACTGGCCATCGCTGGCCTGATCAATCTCAAGCAAGGCGGCGAACCGATTCGTCCACCGCAACCCGATGGCTTGTGGGCGAAGGTTGGTGGCCAGCAATACAAGTATGAGGTCAGCACTGGCGACGAGCAGTATCGACGCGGCCTTTACGTCGTGCTCAAGCGCGGCTCACCTTATCCGAGCTTCGTGAACTTCGACGCCTGCGCCCGCATGGCCACAGTGCTCAAGCGCAGCCGCAGCAACACACCGTTGCAAGCACTCACGCTGCTCAACGATCCCGTGTATGTCGAAGCGACAAAAGCCTTTGCCGCCCGCATCGTGAAGGACTCGCCAAGCAGCGATCTCGACGCGCGCCTCACCTTCGCCCTCCGCCTTGCGATTTCTCGCGCTCCGAGCGCGAAGGAAAGCAGTGTCTTGAAGGGCCTCTGGGAAGCGCAGTTCGAGGACACCAAGAGCGAATCCGCTGCGTGGTATGCCGTCGCGAGCGCGCTACTCAATCTCGATGAGTGCATTACGAAGAACTGATGTTTTCACGCATCGTTTCTGTCGCATCCTTGCATAGCCCGAGAAATGCCTCGGCCATGAAGCTGAGCTTGTTTCCCGCATAACTCGCCACGCCCCACTCTCGCTCCATCCGTCCCGAAGGAAAAGGCACGCTCACCAAGGAACCTGCCTCGATCTCTCGCGCTGTCACCCAGGGCGCAAGGATGCCCACACCGAGTCCGACCTTCACCATCTCCTTGATCGCCTCCATGCTGCCTAGCGACAGCACATCGGCGGGTGGCACGCCGAGCTTCTTCAGCGATGACATGATCAATCGCGTGGTCACTGCATTGCGGTCGTAGAGCACCACCTGCTCCTTCGCGATGTCCTTGCGCGAGAGCTTCTTCGCGCTAGCCCACGGATGCATCGGGCTGACAAAAAAGTGCAACGAGTCACTGAACAACGTGTGCCAATCTATCGCGTCATTCATCTCACTCTTCACACAGATCGCCAAGTCCAGCCTTCCATCTTCGACAAGCTTTACAGCCCCCTCGGTGTCCATCGCGGTGATGTTCAGCGTGCAATCGGGAAAGCACTCGCGGAACTCCAGCAGCACGGCAGGCAAGAAGTATTGACACGCGCTCGCTGGTGCCGCAATGCGCAGCGTGCCACGGCCCCATTGCTGTAGCGACTGCATCTCCTGCCGTGCTGCACGCATGTTGCGCATGATGCGCTCGGCATGGACGAGCAATCGCTCGCCCAGCGCAGTGAGCACCGCGCGGTGGCCTCGACGATCAAACAACGCGCCGCCCATCTCTTCCTCCAGCGCCTTGATCGAGTGGCTCATCGCTGACGGCGTGAGGCTGAGCGCTGCCGCAGCGGAGGCAAAGCTAGCCTCGCGAGCAAGCATCGTGAAGGCACGCAGGCGTCGTGCGTCGATGGGCTCGTCCACGTTCATCGTGCCAGACGTTGTTGAATTTCATTCATCGTTTGCATGAAAACATTGAAAGCGGTTTCCGTGCCAGCGCGCCTGTCTTGGCACGGCGGCGGCTTAATCGGTAGGCGTGCAACTCACCGCCCCATCGTCCACTCAGCTCCGTGTCGGCTACGTGCCGCTCGTTGATTCGGCACCGCTCATCGCGGCGGTGGAACTCGGCATTTGCGCGCGCCACGGCTTGAAGGTGAAGCTCATGCGTCAGCTCGGTTGGGCCAATGTGCGTGACCATGTGATCTTTGGCGAACTCGATGCCGCGCACGCTCCTGCTGGACTATTGCTCGCGATCAACGCCGGACGTGCCTCGGTGCCTGCGCAGTGTGTCACAGGTTTCATCTTCAATCTGCAAGGCAACGCCATCACGCTCTCGAAGCGCCTCTACGATGAAGGCATTCGTGATCTCACAGATCTGGCGCAGCATGCGAAGCATCGCCGCGACGGCACGATGCTCACTCTCGGTGTGGTGAGCCGCTACTCGACGCACGCGCACATTCTTCGTCAGTGGCTGAGGCAAGGCGGCATCAAGCCTGACAAGGAAGCGCGCATCGTAATTCTGCCGCCCTCGCAGATGGCGCGTTGCCTGTCCGCTGGTCATGTGGATGGCTTCTGCGTGGGCGAGCCGTGGAACACGGTGGCTCTCAATGAAGGCAATGGCTGGGTCGCCGCGCACGGTGCCGCGCTCGCGCCTGGGCATCCTGAGAAGGTGCTCATGGTGCGCCGTGACTTCGCTGTGCAACGCGAGGCCGAGCACTTCGCCTTGATCGCCTCGCTCATCGAAGCGGCCGCGTGGTGTGCGGACAAAGCGAACCGCAAGGACCTGGCCGCGATGATGCAGCGCCACGCCTTTCCGAATCTGTCGTCGAAGCTCATCGAGCAAAGCCTCGCGAGCGACGACGCCCCCATCTTCCACGGCCCCGAGCTTCACCGCCCGGCTCCCGAGAAGGCTTCATGGTTGGTTGATGAGATGCTCCGTCACGGACTGCTGAGCGCGGCAGCTGTGGCGGAGTCATCAACTGAGCAAGCCTTCCAGTCCGACATTTACGACCGCTCTCTTTCCACCTCCAAAACCCCCGCCCTCATCGCCTGATATGCAAACACAAACTCGTCGCTCCTTCCTCACTCGTTCCACCCTCGGTGCCCTTGCCGCTGGCCTGCCGTCAGGCTGGGCGGGCCGCGCCTTCGCCAGCGATGCGCCTGAAGTTGCCGACATCAAACTCGGCATCATCGCCCTCACAGACAACTCACCCTTCGTCATCGCGCATGAGAAAGGCTTGTTCAAAAAATACGGCATCAACTCCACCATCAGCAAGGAGGCATCCTGGGCTGTCATTCGCGACAAGCTCATTACCGGCGAGAACCAAGCCACACACATGCTCATCGGCATGCCCATCGCTTCCACGCTCGGTCTAGGTGGCTCGGCGAAGAAGGAGATGGTGATCCCCTGGCTGGTGAATCGCAATGGCCAGGCCATCACGCTCGCGAACAAGTTCAAAGGCAAAGTCGCCGCTGATCCGAAGGCGCTGAAGCCTTTCGTGGATGAAGCCAAGGCCGCTGGCGCGCCGCTCACTTTTGCGATGACCTTCCCGCCAGGAACGCACGCCATGTGGATGCGCTACTACCTCGCGGCGGGTGGCATCAATCCCGACACCGACGTCTCGTTGATCACCATCCCGCCTCCACAGATGGTGGCGAACATGAAGGTCGGTAAGATGGACGGCTTCTGCGTCGGCGAGCCTTGGAACGCACGCTCCATCGCCGATGACATTGGCTATACCAGCATCACCACGCAGGAGATGTGGAAGAATCACCCTGAGAAAGTCTGCGCGTTCACCAAAGAATTCGCTGAGACCAACCCGAAGACCGTCAAAGCCGTGCTCAAGGCCTTGCACGAAGCCAGTGTGTGGCTCGACAACCTCGATAACCGCAAGGAGCAATGCGAGATCGTCGGTGCTGCCAGTTATGTGAACTGCCCGCCCGAGGTCATCTATGATCGTCTGGTCGGCAACCTCGACTACGGCGACGGACGCACCAAGAAGGACGAGGACTACATGATCTTCAGCGGTCGCAACTGCAACTACCCGCAGGCCAAGTATGCCAAGTGGTGGCTCACGCAATTCCGGCGCTGGGGAATGGTCGAAGGCGCACCCGATTATGAAGGCATCACCAAGTCCATCATGATGCCCGCACTCTACGAGGAAGCGATGAAGGAGATCGGCTACACGCACGGCGGTGCCGACGACAAGCCGGAGAGCCTCTTCGACGGCGGCGTGTTCGATCCGAGCAAGCCAGAGGATTACGCCAAGAGCTTCGCCATCCACTCCATGAAGGGCTAGCGGCTCTTCGATTCACTTCAACGCAGCACACCCATGAATCCATTTCTTCAGCGTCTCACTCTACCATTCGTCGGTCTTATCATCGTGCTCATCGCTTGGCAGGCACTCGCTGGCTACACGATTGAAACGAAGACGCCTACGGGCTTCACCAAGAAGGTCAAAGCAGGCATCGTCAAAGACCTGCCAAGCCCCTACGAAACGTGGACGGCGACGAAGAAATATATCACCGAGCCCTTCGCCAAGCGCGCGGAACTCGATCAGGGTGTGCTGCGCTTCACTTGGTATTCGCTGATCATGGTGGCGAAAGGTTACTTCATCGCCCTGATCATCGGCACGCCGCTCGGCTTCATGCTCGGCCTTTCGAAGAAGTTCACCGCGATGTTTGATCCCTTGATCCAGGTGCTGCGACCCGTGTCGCCGCTCGCGTGGATGCCGCTCGGTGTCGTGTTGTTCATGGGCGCTGGCAAGGAAGCGAATGAACTCGGTGCGCTCTTCACCATCGCGGTCTGCGCCATGTGGCCGACGGTCTTGAACACGGCGGTCGGCGTGCGCGCCGTGCCTCAGGATTACCTTAACGTGGCGAAGGTGCTCAAGCTCAGTTGGCCGAAGACGCTGTGGAAGATCTACCTGCCCGCCACACTGCCTTACATGTTTACCGGCTACCGCCTGAGCCTCGGCATCGCATGGCTGGTGATCGTCGCCGTCGAGATGCTCACCGGCCGCATCGGCATCGGGAACTTCCTCTGGAACGAATACAACAACGGTCTCTACACCAGCATCATCCTCTGCATCATCACCATCGGACTAGTGGGCTGGGGCTTGGATAGGCTGATGAGCTTGGTGGAGAGCAGACTCAAAACCGCCTGAGATTCGCCATGATCGAACTCCAACAAGTTTCCAAGTCCTTTGGCAGCAACGCTGTCTTGAAGAACATCTCTCTGAGTGCCAAAGCGGGCGAATTTATCGCCGTCGTCGGCTACTCCGGCAGCGGCAAGAGCACGCTAATGAATCTCATCGCAGGCCTCGTGACGCCTGACGCGGGCACGGTCACGATGGAAGGTGTCACGGTGAATGGACCTGGACCCGAGCGCGGCCTCGTCTTCCAAAACTACTCGCTGCTCCCCTGGCTCACCGTGCGCGAGAACATCGCGCTCGCGGTGAATGAGATCTTCTCCAGCGAGACCAAAGACGAACGCGCTGCTCGCGTCGAGGAGGCCATCGCCATGGTGAAGCTCTCGCACGCAGCGACGAAGCTCCCACGCGAACTCTCCGGTGGCATGAAGCAGCGCGTCTCCGTCGCGCGCACCTTGGCGATCAAGCCCAAAGTCTTGCTCCTCGATGAACCGCTCAGCGCGCTCGATGCCCTCACGCGCTCCGTGCTGCAGGATCAGATCCTGGAGATTCGCGAGCAGACAGGCCAGACCATCATCCTCATCACCAATGACGTGGATGAAGCGCTCTACATGGCGGATCGCATCATTCCGCTGAGCACGGGACCTGGTGCTACCTTTGGCCCTGAGGAACTCGTTCCTGCACCACATCCGCGCAATCGGGCAGAGTTGCTGAAAACACCAGGCATGTTGGAAGCTCGCGAGCGCATCGTGAACTACCTGCTTGGTCAGCGACAAGACGCCGCGACACAGACCGAGAGCACCGCGCTACCGGCGGACATGTGGCCCATCGACATCACCGGCGTGCAGCCCGTTTTCGGCCTGCGCCGCTACCGCACGAAAGAAGAGGAGCAGGATACGCTGCGCAGTGCTGGTATCCGACCTCAGCCAGCGAAGCACACCTTCATGGACCCTGGCTTCGTGGAGATCAGCAAGCTTTCGAAGTCATTCGACAAGCAAGAAGTCGTCGCGGAGTTCAATCTCAAAGTGAAGCGCGGTGAGTTCGTCAGCATCATCGGTCACAGCGGTTGCGGCAAGAGCACGGTGCTCAGCATGGTCGCAGGGCTGCTCGACTCATCGGGTGGCGGTATGATCTTGGATCGCAGCGAGATCACAGGGGCGGGACCTGATCGCGGCATGGTCTTCCAAAGCCCGTGCTTGCTGCCGTGGATGACCGCATTGGAGAACGTCATGCTCGGAGTGAAGCAGGTGTATTACCATCGCTCGCCCGCTGAACGGCTCGAACTCTGCACGCACTTCCTGGAATTGCTCGGCCTCGCCGACGCCATGCACAAGAAGCCCAGCGATCTCTCGCAGGGCATGAGGCAGCGTGTCGGCCTTGCGCGTGCCTTTGCGTTGCAACCCAAGGTGCTGTTGCTCGATGAGCCCTTCGGCATGTTGGACAAGCTCACCAAGATCGAGCTTCAGGATGTGCTGCTCAATCTCCGCGAACGCACAGGCACCACAGCGCTCATGGTGACGCATGATGTGGATGAAGCCATCTACCTGTCTGATCGCGTCGTGATGATGAGCGATGGGCCAAGTGCCACCGTCGCGGAGATCCTCGCCATCGAGTTCCCACGTCCTCGTGATCGCCACGCGCTCATGGCCGATGCGGCCTGGCATGACTACCGCAGTCACCTGCTGAGTTTCCTCGAAGAGCGCGCACACCATCGCGGGCAGACCCTCGAATTCGCTCGCTCTAGCACTCCGCTGCTCAGCCTTTCCCGCACTGCCGCAGCCTGATCCCTCTCCAACCGCCACACCCATACCCAAACACATCCCATGCACTCAATCCGAACACTGACCCACGGCTCCGCAGCGCTGCTGCTCACTGCCGCATCCGCCTTTGCTGGTGACTCCGGCAAGGCTCCAGCAAAGAATCCCGTCGCTCCCGTCACCGAAGCGCCGAGTTCCTTCATCTATGACTTCGAACTCAAAGCGCGCTTCGAATACCGCGAGAACAACTTCGACTTCAACGATGCCAACAACGCACTCACGGATGACTCGTGGCTTCTCTACCACGCACGACTCGGCCTTGGCTGGCAGCCTACGCCTTGGTTCAAGATCTATGCGCAGGGTCAGGACGCGCGCGAGTTTGACTCCGACCGCCCGAACATCCCTGGCGTGCTCGGTGCTGAGGGTGATGACACCTTTGATCTGCGCCAGTTCTACATTCAGCTCGGTGAAGAGAAGAAGGGTCCGTCGGTGAAGGTGGGTCGCCAACTGCTCACGTATGGCGATGAGCGCATTCTCGGCCCCCTCGAATGGAACAACTTCAGCCGCACCTGGGATGCCGCGAAGTTCCATTACGCCGCCGACAAGTGGTGGGTAGATGTCTTTGCGGCATCGCTTGTCACCATTGATCCCGACGGCTTCAACAAGTCGGATTTGTTCAACAACGAAGGCCTCGGCACGAATCAGATGCTCAGCGGCATCTACTTCAGCACCACGGCGTTCGATTTCCAAACCACGGACCTCTACGCCCTTCAGCTTCATCAGTCCGGTGGCACAGACTTCATGACCTTTGGCACCCGTTGGAAGAGCACGCCGAAGGCCTTCGGTCCGTGGGATTACACGGCGGAGCTGGTTGGCCAGACAGGTGAAGTTAAAGGCAAGGATCTCGCGGCTTTCGCGGGCCACGCGGAACTTGGCTACACCTTTGACACAGCGTGGAAGCCTCGCCTCGCGCTCGACTACAGCTACGGCACTGGCGATGGAAACGCAGCGGATGGCAAGGTCGGCACCTTCCAGAATCTGTATCCCACGAACCATCTCTACTATGGCTACATGGACGCCGTCTCCTGGCAGAACATCCACGACATCAACGTGAGCCTGAAGGCGGCTCCGACGAAGAAGCTCACTGCTAGGCTCGACTACCACGCCTTCTGGCTCGCCGACACCAACGATGCCTGGTATCGCGCGAATGGCGTCGCCACCGTGCGCCCCATCAGCCCTGCCGCCGACGGCTACGCAGGCAGCGAAGTGGACCTCACCCTCACCTACGCCGCCACGAAGAACCTTAGCTTCATGGCTGGCTACAGCCACTTCTTCGCGGGCAAGTATCTGAGCGACACCGGTGCCAGCGATGACGCCGACTTCGCCTACTTCCAGGCCACGCTGAAGTTCTAATTCGCCCCCCAAAGCCGAAGCAGCCACCATGAGCATCGTTCCTCAACTCCCCGACAACGCGCCCTTCAGTCACGATCAACGCGCCTGGTTGAACGGGTGGATCGCCGGTGTCTTGGCCGCGCAAGCTCGTGGTGGCGAAGCGGCTTCCTCAAATCCAAGCGCCACACCTGTCACGATTCTTTTCGGCACACAGACCGGAAGTGCTGAGGGACTCTCGAAGAAGCTGAGCAAAGAACTCCAGGCCAAAGGTTTCGCACCCACCGTGCTCGGCATGGATCAGTATGCGAAGGCTGATCTCACGAACTGCGAGCGCTTGCTCATCATCACCAGCACCTACGGTGATGGTGATCCGCCCGACAATGCGCTGAGCTTCTGGCAATGGCTGAGCGGTGAGGCACCTTCGCTGAGCAAGATGCAGTTCAGTGTGCTCGCGCTCGGCGATACGAACTATGAGAGGTTCTGCGCGTTCGGCAAAGTGGTGGACGCACGCCTCGAAGCCCTCGGTGCCAAGCGCATCTCTGACCGCATGGATTGCGATGTCGATTACGATGCGCCCTTCGCTGAGTGGGTAGAACGAGTTTGCAACTCGTTAGCTGGTGCAGCGAGTTTGCAACCCGCTGACGGCGGGTTGAAAACCCGCGACACAAGCGACGACTTGAAAAGTCGTTCTACATCCAAAGCCAACCCCTACGCTGCCCGTCTCGCGACCAATCAACTTCTCACCACGCCCACCGCATCGAAGGAAACACGCCACTTCGAGATCAACATCAACGGTCTGCAATACGAACCAGGCGACGCCATCGGCATCGTGCCCGAAAACGATCTCGCCTTGGTAAACGCCATCCTTGATCACGGTGGATGGTCCTCGGACGATGAGCTTCGTCACGCGCTGATGCACAAGCACGACCTCACCAATCCTTCGAAGGATCTGATCCAAGCCATCGCTTCCCGCGCGAAGCACGATGATCTCACGGCACTGATTGATCCCGCTCGCAGCGCGGACTTGAGGCAATGGCTCTATGGCCGCGATGTGCTCGATCTGCTCCAGCTTCTCCCCAAGGGCGAACTCAGCAGCGCTGATCTGACCGCATTGCTCAAGAAGCTGCAACCACGTCTCTACAGCATCGCATCGAGCTTGAAGGCCACCCCTGGTCAGGTGCATCTCACCATCGCCCAGGTGCGCTATCAAGCGCATGGTCGCGCTCGCAACGGCGTGTGCAGCACCTTCCTCGCTGATCGTGTGCAGCGTGAAACGCCAGTGCCCGTGTTCATTCAGCCGAGCCACGGCTTCAAGCTTCCCACCGATGACACGAAGCCCGTCATCATGGTCGGCCCAGGCACAGGCGTCGCGCCCTTTCGTAGCTTTCTCCAGGAACGCAAGGCCACCGGCGCACGCGGCAAGAACTGGCTCTTCTTTGGCGAGCAATCACGCACCCAGAGCTACTTCTACAAAGACGAGTGGGCCACGATGATGACGGACGGGCACCTGCATCGCATGGACACCGCGTTCAGCCGTGATCAAGAGCGGAAGATCTATGTGCAGCATCGCATGGTAGAGAACGGCGAGGAGTTGTATCGCTGGCTCGAAGACGGCGCGCACTTCTATGTCTGCGGTGATGCGAGTCGCATGGCAAAGGATGTGGATGCCGCGCTGCATCAAGTCATTGAACAACACGGCGGCAAAAGCGCGGACGACGCCAAGGCTTACGTCCAAGCGATGAAGGAGGCGAGGCGGTATGCTCGCGATGTTTATTAAAGCAGCTCAGTTGCCTCGCAACTGGGGACCAGTTAACCCGACCAGTTGCGGCGCAACTGGACTACTATCATGAGCAATCGTCTCCAACACATCCAAGGCCAGCCGCTCAATCTCGAGCAGCAGACCTACCTTGAGGGCTTCTTCGCTGGCATCGCGCAGCAGGGCATTGGATTCGGCAACGTCGAGCCCACGCCTGCGAAACCGAATTTCGATGATCAAACCGCCGAGGAGCGGATGAAGCGTGAGGAGCATCCGCTCGACAGCTACTACAGGCTCACGGATAACGCGCTGCACAACACGGCACCCGACAAGGAAGACACCTTTCGCTTCAAATGGAACGGCCTGTTCTTCCTCACGCCCATCAAAGATGCCTTCATGGCGCGGCTGCGCATTCCAGGTGGTGTGCTGAAGTCGTTTCAGCTTCGTGAGCTTGCCCGCGCAGCGCGCGATCTCACCAGCGGCTACATCCAGATCACCACACGCGCGAACCTCCAGATGCGGCTCGTTCAACCCAAGGATGCGCCGGCATTCCTTGAGCGCATTCAGGGCTGCGGTCTGCACACGCGCGGCGCGGGAGCCGACAACATTCGCAACCTCACCTGTAATCCCACCGCAGGCATTGATCCGCAGGAGTTGATCGACACGCTGCCCTTGGTTCGTGACATCGGACAGCAGATCCTCAACAACCGCGAGTTCTACAATCTGCCGCGCAAGTTCAACATTGCCTTCGATGGCGGTGGCATCATCGGCAGCGTGGAGGATACGAATGATCTCGGCGCTCGCGCGGTGAAGGTCGGCGATCAAATCATGTTCCGCATCGCCGCAGGCGGAGCTACGGGGCAC
>CAUJJC010000161.1 GCA_963204975.1 Verrucomicrobiota bacterium
AAGGCCACCGGACGGAAGTCCTGGCCGCCTTCCGCGAGCAAGGTCAACTTGCTTTTGAAGGTGCCGTCCTTCGGCGTGAGCTGCCAGCTCTCGATGCGATGATCGACCCACGAAGCAACCAGCAAAGTGCCATGCCACTTCGTGCTCAAGCCTGCGAACTTTGGATTGGCAGGTGGTGCGTAGAAGATGATGTCGCACGGTGCTTCACCAGTGCCGCCGAGCATCGGCAGCGTGCCGGGCAACTCGCCATTCCAGGAGATGAATGGATGCAAGCCGCTGCGGCCATAGCGGAACTGATAGCCATAGTCGCCGCCTTCGATGATGTGCTGAAGGCGGCAGGGCGGGCTGGAGTCGGGATCGTTGTCAGTGGCGAACACATTGCCGAACGAATCCGTGCAGACGCCGAACGGATTCCAGAAGCCAGTCGCAATCTTGCGCAGGCGTTTGCCATCCGCCGTGCAGTGCCAGATGTTACCGCCTTCGCCTTGATCGCTGAAAGTCGCGCTGTCCGTGCCCTTGAGCGTGTAAGCTGCCCCGAGGTTCTCGCCCATGCCAAAGTAGAGACTGCCTTTCGCATCGAAGGCGAGTCCGCTGAGGCCGTTGTGCGGATACTTCCCTTCCGTCTCCAGCCACACGAGCTTGCGATCCACAGTCTCGAAAGTGCCATCGCCATCTTTGTCACGCAGACGCAGGATCTCATTGCGTGTGGAGAGATATAGACTGCCATCGGGATGGGTGGCGATGTCCA
Organism: Verrucomicrobiota bacterium; assembly: GCA_963204975.1. Lineage (GTDB taxonomy): Bacteria > Verrucomicrobiota > Verrucomicrobiia > Verrucomicrobiales > Verrucomicrobiaceae > JAEUHN01. Next base: position 749 of record CAUJJC010000161.1, read on the forward strand.
TCGTCATATCGCTATCGGCGAAGATCACCTCGCGTTTGTCCGCCTTGCCATCGCTATTGGTATCAGACAAGCACACGATCTGATCGTGCTCAGGACCAGTCCAGTTCTTCGGGCGAAAGTGCGTGTGGCTCTCGATGACAATGAGGCGGCCCTTCTTGTCGAACGTCATGCCGATGGGCGTCTGGATCAGCGGCTCTGAGGCAAAGAGCGCGGCCTGGAGCGCTGGGTCGTTCACCTTCGGCGCGTCCTGGGCGAGGACGCTCGACACGGCAGCAGCAAGCAAAAGAGAAAGTCGTGCGGGAGACATACGCGGAGCAGTAGCAAGGGCTGCGCCGCGTGCGAGTTCAAGATTCAGTCGCTGCTGTCACTTGGCGGCCGGTTTCGGCTCCGCAGGCTTGGGTGCTTCCGTTTTTGGAGCGGCTGCGGGCGTTGCGGCCTTCGTGGCTTCCACTTTCGGTGCGGGTGGAGCTTCCGGCTTCGGCACTGGAACGACCACTGCCGGAACCACCGGTGTCGCCGGCACGACGGTCAACCACACGCGCTCGGTGACATCGAGCGTCGAGGAGCCGCGACGATTCTCTCCACGCAGATCAAGCGTGGCGGTGCGGCTGAGCAGGGGCTTGTCCTTCACTTCCTTGGTCCAGAGCACCACGCTGATCGGGCCGTTGAAGGCGATCGCATTGCTGGCGGCTTGCAGCTTGAGCGTGAACTCCTCGCCGGTCTTCTTCGGAGCATCAAGGTCGGCGCACGTCACGCCTGCAGGCAGGCCTTGCACACGAGCGACGAGTTCACCTGCGTAGCCATTCACGCGCTTGAGCTTGGCTTTGATCTCGGCGGTCTTGCCTGCTTCGATAGCGAGCGTGGCCTTGGTGCTGATCGTGGCACCGAAGGTCTCTTCGCCGGGGCCGAGTTGCAGCACATACTCCGCATCGTCGCCGCCTTTGCCGAACAAGTCAGTGACACGCACGGCGTAGCGTCCGTCGGCAGGTGCTTTCCAACTGATCAGCGGATCTTCGCCCTCGGCGGCATCGTCGTTGGTGGCCAGTTCCTTGCCGTCCTTGTCGATGATCGCGAGCGCCGCATCGAGATGAAGGCCGAGCGCTTTGGCCAGCAGCCGCACATTCGTGTAACTGCCCTTCTTCGCATCGAAGGCATAGAAGTCAGCCTCGCCTGGTTTCGCGATGCGACCACCAACACACGAAGGAATCGCCAGCGGCATCGCGGTGGCGAAGTCATGACTCGTGCCGGTCTCGCGCAGCACCGTGGTGTCGGTGACAGCGACCGGGATCGGCACGATGGCGTTCGTGGGCTTGATCAAGGCAATCGGTGTGACCAAGCGGCTGCCGTCGAAGTCGAGGGTCTTGTCCTTGTCCCCGATGCTGCTGCCGATCACGTCGAGCTTGGTCTTACTGGTCTGCGACACTGCGGCGGGAAAGACGCGCAACGCAGCGGCACTCGCGCTTAGGTGCAGTCGATACGTGATGCCGCTGCCGCCGACGAAGTTCACGTCCGCTGCCGGAGGATGGGCGAAGCCAGCGAGTTGCAGAATGTAGCGTCCAGCCTTTGTCGCCTTGTAGCTCATCACGGGATCGAGGTTACGACCATCGTGCTCGGTGGCGACGAGGGTGTTGTGCTCGTCGCGCAGTTCCAGGATCGGATCGACGAGTGAGCCCAGCGCGTAGCCTTCCACGATCGCGGTCAGCGTTTGTCCGGCGTCGAGCTTGATGGAGAACAAGTCAGCCGTGCCTCGCTTCTCGAGCTGGCCGTTGATGCACACCGGCAGCTTGTCGATCGGCATCGCGGCCGTGAGCGCGTCGTTCGGTTCCTTCTCCGGAACCTCCGGCAAGTCGCCGATGCTGAACCAGCGCGGATCGCTCGCGCCATTGTCATTGAAGACATGCACCAAGTGCAGCCCGAGCGGCGCATCGGGTGCGACCGTGACTTGCACCTGATTCTTCGGCAGCAACGTGAGCAGAACACCGGGGCAATCGATCGCGATGCCGATGCCATCGCCTTCCACCTTGCCACTCAGCGTGAGGGTCGAAGTCGTGCCACGCTGAGCACCCGCAGGGAAGAGCGTGATGCTCGGCGGCGTGGCTTTCTTGGCGGCGAAGGCGGTGCCCGCGAGCAGCATCGCCAGCACGCTCACCATGAGTGGACGCAGCTTCACGCGAACAATTCTTTGATCGGCTTGCCACCGTTCACGAGCTGCACGGGGCGACCGGTGTTCGTGTGCAGGATCTGATGTGGATCAATGCCCAGCTTGGTGTAGAGCGAAACCGCGAAGTCCTCAGGTGAGTAGATGTTCTCGGCGGCGTAGTAGCCCTTCGGGTCCGTGGCTCCCACCACCTGACCGCGCGGGATGCCTGCGCCGGCCATCAGCACGCTCATTGCGCCCGGCCAGTGATCGCGTCCGGCGTCCTTGTTGACCTTTGGCGTGCGACCGAATTCGCCGAGGCAAATGACGAGCGTGGAGTCCAGCATCCCGCGTTGGTCCAGATCATTAATCAAAGCGGCAACGCCCTGGTCCATCTTGGGGCCGGCCTCATCCTTCATCGTCTTGAAGATGCCGCGATGGTGATCCCAGCCGCCGTAATAGACGACCGAGAAAGACACTCCCACTTCCGCCAGACGACGTGCGAGCAGAAGGCGCTGGCCGAAGTCGTTCATGCCGTAGGCCTCGCGGATCGCCTTGGGCTCCTTGGCTACATCAAACGCAGGCTGCGAACGAGGCGAGGACATCAACTCAAGGCTCTGCCGGTAAAATGTATCGAAGCCAATGGTGGGATCTTCTGCTGCCTTCGCCGCGATTCGTTGCATGGAGTCGAGAGACTCGCGCAGTTGCTGGCGGGCGAGTGCGCGGCCTTCGCTGATGGAGGCGGGCACGGCTACATCACGAACCCGGAAGTTATCGCTTGTGGGATTGCCGCCGACGACGAAAGGCGCGTGCTGAGCGCCGAGGAAATTGGGTCCTCCGCTGCGCGAGACGTTGGGCATCGTCATGTAGGCTGGCAGACCGCTGCGCACGCCACGAGTATGGGAAACCATGGAGCCAAACGATGGATGGAAGCTCACGAACGCACCGCAACCGACTGGCACTGGCGTCGGCGCACCAGTCATGAGGTAATGATTGCCGCCGCCGTGGTTCGGGTCCTTGTGGCAGATCGAGCGCACGATGGTCAGCTTGTGCGCGGTCTTGGCCAAGTTAGGCATGACTTCACAGAAATGCACGCCTGGCACTGTGGTCTTGATGCTCTTGAACTCGCCGCGAATCTCCTTCGGTGCATCGGGCTTCGGGTCGAAGGTCTCGTAGTGCGATGGTCCGCCATCCAGCCAGATGAGGATGCAATTGATCTGCTCGGGGCTCACCTTGCCCTGCCTAACGGCGGCCTCGGCGCGGAGTTGCTGGATCTGTGTGAACGTGAGTCCACCCACGGCACCAAAGCCGAGCTGGAGAAAATCACGTCGCGCCATGCCAGCGCAGTTGGTCTTGATGGGGGGCATCATGAGGGGCGGCAAACCTACGCGCGCAGGCTGGCGGGTCTTTCGGTGTAGTTGGCTGTTCTCGGTTCAGGGTTCTTGGTTGGCTGAGTTGTGAGCGTGGTCCGCTCAACAAAACTGCGGACCGCGAACCCTGAACTTCTTTGACAACGAATGAATCCTGCGTGCCATACGCGCCCTGATGAAATCGTTTCGCCTCAACCGCCTCTTCAATGCCAAGTCCAACCGCTGCTTCGATGTCGCCGTCGATCATGGCTTCTTCAATCAGCCCGGCTTTTTGACCGGTATCGAAGACATGCGCAAGGTAGTGAAGACGCTCGTCGATGCGGCACCCGATGCCATCCAGCTCACGCTCGGTCAGGCACGTCACCTTCAGGAAATTCCCGGACGTCAGAAGCCCTCGCTCGTGCTGCGCACCGACGTGGCAAACATCTATGGCAAGGAACTGCCCAGCACGCGTTTCAGCCTCATGATCGAAGAGACTATGCTGCAAGCTGTGCGCTATGATGCCGCCTGCGTGTGCGTGAATCTCTTCCAGATTCCGGGCGCGCCGGAAGTGCATCAGCAGTGCGTGGAGAACATCCTCCGCCTCAAGCCCGAAGCCGACTACTACGGTATGCCGATGATGATCGAGCCGCTCGTGTTCCAGGAGAACACGAAGGCTGGCGGCTACATGGTCAATGGCGACCTCACCGCGATCATGCACCTCGTGCGTCAGGCGGTGGAACTCGGTGCCGACATCATCAAGGCAGACCCCACCGACGACGTAAAGCTCTACCACAAGGTCGTCGAGACCGCCGCTGGCATCCCGGTGCTCGTGCGCGGTGGCGGTCGTGTCAGCGACAAGGAAATCCTCGAACGCACTCAGGGGCTCCTGGAGCAAGGCGCGGCTGGCATTGTCTATGGTCGCAACGTCATCCAGCACCCGAACCCGCAAGGCATCACCCGCGCCCTCATGGCCATGGTGCATGACGGAGCCACCGTGCAGAAGGCGCTGAAGCTGATCAAGTAAGACGCCGCTGAAAAAAGTAGAAGGTCTGTCATACAGTCTGCGTCCCGAGATCACTCAAGGGGCAGATGAATGAACGACGAACTGCTCTCCCAACTCGAAGCCCTGCACGCCGACGCCTTTGGTTGGGCGCTGCATTGCTGCGAGGGCAATCACTCGCGTGCCGAGGATGTGCTTCAGAATGCGTATGCCAAGGTGCTGCAAGAGAGGGCCATTTTCGATGGCCGATCACTTCTGAAGACGTGGTGGTTCGGTGTGATTCGGTTCACGGCGTGCGAAGACGCTCGGCGGGTCCGCTATCGCGAGTCCTTGCTGGGCAAGCTAATGGCGCTTGTGACGTTCGATACGGCTCAGGACTCGCGGCCATCTCCATCCCGGCAGATCGAGCTGGACGAGCAGACCCGCCATTTGAAGGGCTTGCTCGCGAAGCTGCCGACGCGTCAGTCCGAGGTGCTGCATCTGGTGTTTTATCAAGACCTCACCCTCGATGCTGCGGCGGGCGTCATGGGTATCTCGACGGGATCGGCGCGGCAGCACTACGAACGAGGCAAGGCACGTCTGCGCTCCCTTCTCGCCGAGTCCACCTTTTCATTTCTCATCAGCCATGAATGACCACGATCTGCATTCCCTCTTTGCCCGTGAGCGTCAGTTTGATGCGAACCGTGCCCCTGTGTTTCAGCATCTGCAGACACGGGCTCGCCATCAGGCATCCTCACTGCCCGCGCACCACCTTCGTTGGGCGGCGGCCAGCCTTGTGGCGGTGGTGGTCGTTGGTGTCTTTATGCAGCCCGCATCGTCACCAACGCCTTCGCTGGCGAAATCATTGCCGGTGCTGCTCGAAGCCAAGGGTGATCCTGCACCCTTGTTCCCATCTCTGGCTGCTTCGCCTGATACGCCGTCCGATTTCCTCATGCCCCGCCATGCGACCTTCAAAGTGCTCTAACCTCAACTCTTCCATCCTATGAAACTGAAACTCGTCTTGCTCTCTCTCTTCCTCGTTACCTCTTCTCAGGCGGTCGATCTCGCCACGCTGGCACGCCATCAATTGGTGCTGCCCGAAACGGTCCTGGCCCATGCCAGCGAACTGGACTTCACTGTCGAACAAGAGTCCAAGCTCAAGGCTTATGCCGATGAGATGAAGCCCAAGATCAACGCACTGGAGACCACTGTGCGCGATGAACAATCGAAGCTGGAGCAGGCGATCAAAGTGCCTGATGCGACGGTCGAACAAGCGTCGCCTCAGTTGGACAAGCTCCTGGCAGCCGAGTCCGTCCTGAAACATGCGCAGCTCAAGGTGCTCCTGGAATTGCGCGACATGCTGACCCCCGAGCAGCGTGAAAAGGCGCTGGCCCTGGCCCGCAAGGAAAGCGAAGCCAAGCAGCCGCTGGAGCAGCGAGTCAAGGCCAAGGCGAATCGTCTCAGGGCTGCCTTCGACGAGCTGGGCATTCCACCAGCTGAGGTGCTCAAGGCGAAGGGTGCGGGCATCGAAGAGAGGGTGCGCGGTGGAGAGTTCGCTGAAGCCGAAACGAAGCTCGATGAGCTGGCGAAGGAGGTGGGTATTGACGAGCCTGCACTGGAGGTGCCTTCCGACTTCAGCAAGTTCGAGACGGGCAACACCGACCTCGATGTGCTCAAACAACGTTACGAGTCCGTGAGCGAGAATGCCAAAGATGTTGTCAGTTTGCCAATGCTCAAGGCCCTGATCAAAGGACGTGATGCCCTGGAAAAAGCCAAGGCGGCGGAAGACGTGGATGCCGTGGCACGCATCCTTACTTGGGCCGAAGGCGTGTTGAGCATCACACCTTGATCTGATTGCAGCCTATCAAGGTGTGATCGAAACGGCACCCGAGAGCATCGGGGAGGTGAGGATGGTCCCGTGATTACCAATCACCACACAGGTGCCGAGGTCATTTGTTGCGCTGGTTTTGAGGTCTTCTCCAGTTGGCGTCTGATTGCGCAGGATGCACTCGTCTCCGAGCGGAGCGGCGGTGGCTTGGATCGACAGGAGCGTGAGGAGACATAGGCACCTCAGCAAGGAATGAGTGGCAACGCGCATGAATGTGAGAGCCTAGCGAAATCGAAAGCCGTGAGTCAACCCAAAGAATCAATCGGCAGAGAAACAAGGAATGCGTTGCTTGCTTCGGCCACTTCGATGCGTTGTCTATCAACTCATGAAAACAGTTGGAATCGGGATTATTGGCGGCGGCTTGATGGGCCGGGAGATGGCGAGTGCATTCATGCGCTGGTGCGCGCTGGTCGATGTGGATGTGAAGCCTGAATTGGTGGCCGTGGCCGACTTGGTCGAGCCCGTGCGCGAGTGGTTCCGTTGCATCCCGAGCTGTGAGCAGATCACGGCGGATTATCACGAGTTGCTGGCGAATCCGAAGGTGGACGTGGTGTATGTCGCGGTGCCGCACAACCTGCACGAGGCGATCTACCTGGACGTGCTGAAGGCGGGCAAGGATCTCTTTGCTGAAAAACCCTTCGGCATCGACCTAGGCTCGGCGCAGCGCATTCGCGATGCTGGTGTGAGCAGCGGACGCTTCGTGCGTTGCTCGTCGGAATTTCCCTTCTTCCCTGGTGCGCAGCGAGTGATCGAAGCCGGGACCTCGGGCAAGCTGGGTCGAGTGTTGCAGGTCGTGTCCGGCTTCCATCACAGCAGCGATCTCGACGCCACGAAGCCCGCGAACTGGAAGCGCTTCAGCCGCACCTGTGGCGAGATCGGCGTGCTGGGCGATCTGGGCATGCACGCCTGCCACATCCCGCTGCGACTCGGTTGGAAGCCGACGCGGCTCTTTGCCCAACTGCAAAAAGGCTATCCCGAGCGCCCCGATGGCAAGGGCGGCATGACGCCGTGCGACACCTGGGACAATGCGATGCTGCACTGCTGGACGACGATCAACGGCGAAGAGGTGCCGATGCGACTAGAGATGAAGCGACTCGCTCCTGGCGAGACGAATACGTGGTTTATCGAAGTGCTCGGCACCACCGGTGGCGCGCGCTACAGCACGAAGGAGCCGAAGACGCTGTGGCTCTTCGAAGGAGGCAAGGAGCAATACTGGAAGCGCACGGACCTCGGCTTCGGGATGCCGTTCAAGGCCGTGACCGGTGGCATCTTCGAGCCTGGATTCCCCGACTTGATGCAGCAAATGTGGGCCGCGTATCTCATGGAGCGCGAAGGCAAACTCGCCTCGCGTTTCGGCTGCGCGACGCCCGATGAAGCCGTGGCTACGCAGCAGATCTTCGCCGCCGCGCTCGAGTCGCAGCGCGCACAGCAGGTGGTTGCCCTCCCGTAACCGGCAAACTGGAACGAGCGTATTCGTTACGTCGAAAGCACCCCGTTGCAGGTCGCAGCCGGGTGTGTTGTCGTTTTTGGACAGAGTTGCTAGAGCTTTGCACTTAGCGACATGAGAGCCAATGGAGGATGCGCTGCTAGGTGATTGAGAGGCCAAGTCTGAGATACAATGGGGGAGTGTTTAGTGGCAGAATACTTTGATTAGATGAAATATTTCAATCATGTGAACACTGGATTTAGTGGGAAAACATGAATGCCTAGGCAATGGGGTGCCGATGCGGAAAAGATTAGGAGACCAAATGAATAAGAGTTGACCCATTATCTAATTTTTGGAATAATCTAAAAATTATGGTAATTAACATAAGGCTATCGCTGGTTGGCGCGCTGACGCTTGGAGTCATGGCATCTACCACTCTCCAAGCAGCCACCTACGTTGTTAGCACGACGGGGAAAGACACTAATCCTGGAACCTTGGCTGCTCCGTTGCTGACGCTTCAGCGTGCGGCCAATCTCGCAAAGCCTGGTGACACCGTGCAAGTCCGCGGCGGAATCTACAAGCAAAGGACGGTAGTTCAGGTGAGCGGCACTGCCAGTGCCCCGATTACGTTCAGAAACTACAATGGGGAGCAGGTGGTCTATGATCTCAGCGGAGTCAGTCCCGCAGCCAACTTATCGGCGATCATTCGGATTTCGAATCGCTCTTATGTGACCATCAAGGGATTCACCCTGCGGAACTATCGAACCGCCGACGCCCGGCAGGTGCCGGCCGGCATCTTGATTGATGGCGCGTGCAAGGGCATCAAGGTCGTGGGCAATGTGATCACGGCTATCGAACAGAACAACCCTATTCCCTACAACTACGACGCCAACGCCCACGGGATCGCTGTTTATGGCACCACAGCAGGAGCGATAGATGGGCTTGAAATCACGGATAACACTGTCACCAACTTGCGGTTGGGAGCGAGCGAGGCCATCGCGTTGAACGGCAATGTGACGAACTTTCTCGTCGCACGAAACCTCGTTCAGAACTGCAACAACATCGGCATTGATGTGATTGGCTTCGAAGGCACCAACGCCAATGCCGCGCTCGACCGCGCTCGAAATGGGCGCATCACTGGCAATACCGTGATCGGCATCGACTCCTCGAAAAACCCTGCCTACGGAGGCAATTTGGTCACGGGCGGCGGCGGTTATGCCGCCGCTGGCATCTACGTGGATGGCGGCACGAATGTGGTGATCGATGGCAATGATGTCTATGGCTGCAATCTGGGAATCGAACTCGGCTGCGAGCATCTCAAGGGTAAGACTGACAACGTGGTAGTGACTGACAATCTGGTGCGTCACAACTACCTCGCTGGCATTTCACTAGGTGCCTACGACGAGCATGGCGGTGCCACGGAGAACTGCACCGTCGCCAATAACACCTTTTACCAGAACGGCGTGAGGGACCATTCGGCAGGCCAGATTCAGTTTCAATTCTATGCCCGCAAGAATGCCTTCCTGAACAACATCATCTGGGCTGGATCAGCGGTGAAGATGATGGTGGCTCACAATCCCGACAGCACCTCCGCGACCAAGGCACAGAAGGAAATGGGCACGGGCAATGTGTTCTCTTACAACCTCTATTATGCCACTGGCGCAACGGTGGCGAACTGCACTTTCCGCGTTTTCACCGCCGGGGCCTTCAGGACCTATCAAGGCCTGACCGCCTGGAAAAACAGCGGCAAGGGCGGGGCCGAGCTTGGCAGCGTGGTGGCTAATCCGAAGTTCGTCGGCTCCGCGCCCAACTACGGCTCCGCTCGCACTTTGTTCAAGCTGGCGGCTGGTTCGCCAGCCATCAACAAGGGCAGTCCCACCTTTGGCGTCGGATCATCTGAGCGCGACTTGTTTGATCTCAAGCGCCTTGTCGGTGGACGGATCGACATCGGTGCCAGTGAGTCCCAGTAGGTCGGGTGTAGTTGCTGTAGTTTGTTAGGCGATAATGTCTTTGGCCACCACTCCGGCGAGGTCCGTGAGTTTGTAGTCGCGGCCTGCGTAGGGGTAGGTCAGCTTCTCGTGATGGATGCCCAGCAGATGCAGGATGGTCGCGTGCAGATCATTGACGTGCATCTTGTCCTCCATGGCATAGTAGCCGTAGTCATCGGTGGCACCGTAGGCGAAGCCCTTTTTTACTCCACCGCCTGCCATCCACATGGTGAAGCCATTGGGGTTGTGATCGCGGCCGTCTTTGCCTTGCGCCGTGGGAGTCCGCCCGAACTCGCCGCCCCAGATGACGAGGGTGTCATCGAGCAGCCCGCGTGACTTGAGGTCCTTGAGGAATCCGGCAATCGGCTTGTCCACTTCCGCTGCGTTCTTGGAGTGGCCTTTGTAGAGATTGCCGTGCTGATCCCATTGCACCTCGCTGTCGCTGTGAGTGACCTGCACAAAACGAACTCCGCGCTCCAGGAAGCGGCGCGCCATGAGGCATTGGCGACCGAAGTTGGCCGTCACCGGGTTGTCCATGCCGTAGAGCTTGCGGGTGGCTTCGGATTCACCGGAGACATCCTGGGCATCGGGCATGGCACTTTGCATACGGAAGGCGAGTTCGAACGAGCTGATCCGCCCTTCGAGGGCACCGTTCGCCCCCGCCATCGCCAGGTGCTCGTGGTTCACCTCATTGAGGAAGTCGAGTTGCTTGCGTTGCAGTGCGGGGCTGATGAGGTCGTTGCGAATGTGCCGCACGAGAGCCTTTTCCGCCGGGATGCTGGCATTGCCGATGGGGGTGCCTTGGCAGTAGGCGGGAAGGAAGGCGGCACCCCAGTTGTTCACCCCGCCATGCGCGAGCGTGGGGCAGATGGTGATGAAGCCGGGGAGATTTTCATTCTCGGTTCCCAGGCCGTAGATCACCCATGAGCCCATGCTCGGGCGCACCTGGGTGTCGCTGCCAGTGTGCAGTTTGAGCAAGGCTCCGCCGTGGGCGGGATTGGTGCCATGGACGGATCGCAGGATGCAAAGCTCATCAATGCAGGTGGCCACATTGGGGAACAATTCACTCACTGGCAACCCGCTCTGGCCGTGCTGCTTGAACTTCCACGGCGACTTGAGCAGCTTGCCGGTTTCAGCGAATTGCACACGCGGCTGCTTGAAGGGATAAGGCTTGCCATCATCGCGCTGGAGCAGCGGCTTGGGATCAAAGGTGTCCACATGGCTGGGACCTCCCTTCATGAAGAGAAACACCACACGTTTCGCCTTGGCAGGGAAGTGAGTCTGCCTGGCAGCGAGAGGATTGGAGGCTGCCGCTCGTGCCTGCTCAGCGGCCATCATGCCCTGGAAGGCGAGGAAGCCGAAACCACCAGCGCTGCGCTGAAGCATGGCTCGACGGGAAAGGATCGGGGATGATGTGAGGTTCATCATGGCGTGAGACATCTACGCCTCTCAAGCACCGATGTTGCACCCCATGGCCCTACCGGCAGCCACGAAGGGCACCGATCAGCACTTCATAGCGCTTGATTGCGCAGGGCTCTACGAGCAGAGATCGGAGCGTGGCCGCATGATTGATGAAGTGGTAGGAGAGGATGTCGCACACCAGTTCGGGGTCATCTGCCCGCGACAAATCCTGGCGCAGGGTTTCGACGGCGGTGGCCGTCTCATCGGAGCAGGTGGGCAGGGAGCCGAGGGCATCGCAGCGCAGACGTTCGAGCACGGAGCTGGGCGCAGCCTTGGTCGGAAGTGGCTCGATGGATGCCACTCGATAAGGGTCTTGGTTGACCCAGTTCGTCATTCGCACACGCCGCAGGCCCATGAGGATGAGATGGGAAGTGCCGTCCTCGTGTTTCACGCAGGCGTGAACCACTCCTGCGGTGGTCACGGGCACGACTTCATTCGAGTGCTTGGAGACGCGGCTGGCAATGCAAAACATGCGATGGGTGCTGAGCACCGTCTCCAGCATATCGCGGTAGCGTTGCTCAAAAATGAACAGCGGCATGAAGCATCCAGGGAACAGGTAGCAATCGGAGAGCACCATCACAGGCAGCTCCGCAGGCAATGAGAGCGCTGTGCAGGGCGTCGGGTGATTCGGGGTTTGATCCATGGAGCAAAGGAGATGGCGGAGAGACAAAAGGAGTTACGTCATCACGTCCGGCGCTGACGCAATCGGGTGGAAAATATTCTTTCCGTGGCTCGCTCGCGTTGCATTAATGGCGGTCGCGGACCCGGCTGGTCCGTTACAATCAATCACTGCACATGAAGAGGATCTGGCTGCTGCTCCTGCTGTGGGCCATTTTATGGCTTGGCGGCAGTGCGTTCTGCGCCTGGACTCTTCAAGGCGAGATTCAGCGCCAGGCCAATGCAGTCCTGGCAGAGAATCGTCCTGCCGGAGCCGATGCCGCTTTGACGGCGCGGGCGCTGGGGCAGCGCGTGGCCTTCGAGGGCACCCTGCATCGGGAGTCTGATCTGAAGCGGGCCGTTGAGGTGGTTCGGGAGCAGACTCGCTTGCCTGGCACCTTTGGCCTGGGCACACGAATCTCGCCCATCCTCGCCGTGACGACCGAGAGCGTGCGGCTTCAGCCGAAACCAACAGGGTGGGGGGTGCTGGCGGCGAGTGCCCAGGTCGTTCGCCTGCGCGGTGTGGCGGGGTCCGACTTCGAAGTGCAGAGCATCGCGGCCAGCATCCGTGGTGATGCTTCGGTTCACGAACTGCTCCAGAACGAAATCGTGGCCGATCCCCAGAGCTTGATCGAGGTGGAGGACTTGCAGCCCACACTCACGTCAGCGCTTCCCCTCACCGAACAAGATCGTGCGGCCTGCGTGCTAGCCTTTGCCAAGTGGGGTTCGCCTTGGAGTCTCGTGAAGCTCGATCAGCCGCTCGAAACCATTCGGCGTCGTTTGGTCGAATTGGGATTGCCCGGCGATGCATGGACCACCGGCGTCTCCTCGGATGTGGAGATGGTGCGGGATGAACACTTCGCCTGGAGAGCCAATGAAGCCTCGCGCCTGAACCTGAATCGCCAGCCTCCAGGGCATGTGATCCTGGCCGTGCGCGCCGATACGATTCTGCTTCGTGGCGAACTCGGCACTCCCACGATTTGCTCGCTCGTTTCGCAGACCGTGCAGCATCGGGCGCAGCAGCGCCGGGTGATCGATGAACTCGTCCACAGCACACGTCGCCGCCCTGAGACGGACGCGCAGACGCTGGCCTCCACGTTCCCCTCCATTGCTGGCGGGCTGCTCACCAAGCTCCTCGCCGTAGGCACGCCATCCGCAGGCTGGAAGCTGATCAACCTTGCCTCCATCGACATCGAAGACGAGTCCACACTCGGCCTTCACGACATCCCCGACGGGCTCGATCCGCGGCTCGTCATGCCCGATGTGCTGGCTGCCGTCGCCTGGATTCACTCCATTGATGATGCCCCGGTGCGGCGATTTGAAAACATGCTCCAGCCTCACATCCTCATCGCTGGTGTCGGAGGGAATGTTTATGTGCGCGGCATGGTAGCTGAGGAATCCACACGCAGCCAGATCGAGACCGCCACGCGCAAGCTCTACGCCACGCGTTCCGTCGATTGCGCGATCCGCGTGGATGCCTCATGCGCGCCGTCCTTCGATACCCCGCAGACGCTCGCCACCCTGCCTGCCATGCCTGCCTTGAACACCACGGGCGTGCTCGCCATCACCACACCAGGCCGATCATGGAAGGCCAAGCCCATGCGCTCTGACTTCCTCGATTCCGATGGCCTGATGCGCTCCAATCTTCTGCCCGACTACGTGTCCTCCGCTCAGGTCATGCCCGACCTCCTCGGCATCGCTGATGAAATTCGCGCGCACCTGGCCAAGGTGATTAGCGGGGCACCCGGCATTCCCCTCCAGGCCCCCTAGGCTGCTCTGTCTCCCCCTCGCATGAATTTCGACCTTCTCCTGCTCAGCGGACAAATCGCCCTCCTCGTCCTGATGGCGGCGATCATGGCCGCTTGCATCACCTGGCTCGTCTGCCGTGGACAAGCGCAGGCCGCGCGGAAAGTCGCCACCGAGGCCGAGGCCCGGATCGCCCTTGCCGAAGAGCAAGCCGCTGCCGCACGCGCCATCACCAGTGCTACCGAGCAGCAATGCATCGCCGCTCTCGAGCAACGAGACGAGGCCGAGCGTCACGCCCTCGAACACGCGGGCGAGGCACGCCGTGCAACCGAACAAATCGCTGTCCTCCACAGGGATCAGGTGCCGCGTGCGGACCACGAGCAGACGCTCGCTCGTCTGGCGGATCTCGAAGCCAGGCATCACGATGCCGAGGCTGCCTTCAGTCGCCAGCTTGGCGAGAATCAGGACCGCCTTGATGGGCTCAAGGCGGAGCATGATGCCGCCCTTGTCCGCCTTCAGCAGGCCGAGGCAGCCACACACCAGAAAGGTGCCGAGGTCAGCCAGCTCGAATCGCAGCTCACCGCGCTGCGTGCCGAGCTGAAGCAACTGAATGCAGACCATCTCGGCTTCAAGACCCAGCACGAAGCCATCGCCACCGAGTTGACCGCAGCCCGCGAGTCGAGCGCCCGCCTCAAGGTTGAACTTGATGAGGCGCAGTTCGCCAAGCTGGAGGTCGAAGAGAATCTCGGGAAACAGCTCGACGACCTCCGCGCGCAGTTGGCCAAGGGCACCAGCGATCTCGAGCGCCACCGCCTCGCCCTGGAAGAAGTCACCGGCGAGAAGATCAGAATCGAGCAGGAACTCAAAGCACGCGTTCAGCACCTCACGCAGGAGCTGTCGCATCGTCCCCACACTGTCTCGCCACCGTCCGCCCTCATCGCACCTCCCGCAGCAGCACCGCCGCCGCGCATCGTGCCCGCCATCGCACCACCCATCATCACACCGCCTGTCGCTGCCGAGGAGCCCGAGAGCTTCCCCATGGCCCCCTCGCGCATCACCTTGCGTGACAGCTTGTTCCGTGAGTCCGACATCACCTCGCTCCCGCCCGATCAGCCCAATCTCGACGATGCCCGGCAGTTGCTCGCACGCATGGAAGCTGAACTCGATGAGAAAGAACAGCTCCTCACCGCACTCCAGCGCGACCTCGATCAACGGCAGCAAAGCCTTGACGATCTCCTGCGTGAGGAACCCGAGGCAACCGACAAGCACAAGGCCTCGCGCAAACGGATCGCAGAGGCCGAGCACCGCCTCGCCACTGCCCTCGACGAGCGTGATCGTAGCCGCCGCCATGTGCGCGCCGTGGGGCGTTCCCTCGCCATCATCGACGCACACTCCTCCCGTCCTGATAACCTCATGCTGATCAAAGGTGTCAAGACCGTGCTCAACAGCCAGCTCCACGCCTACGGCATCTTCACCTACCGGCAGATCGCCGCCTGGGATGCAGACGACATGCAGGCCTTCAGCGAGCTGCTTTCCTTCAAGCAACGCATCACGCGCGACAAGTGGCAGGAGCAGGCCCGGCAGCTCCACGAAGCCCGCCACGGCGAGCGTCTTTCATGAGTGGCCGCAGGCTGCGCAAGGCAGAACTCAAAACCGATCGGAGAAAACATTGACTTCCCATGCCCAACTCCTAGACTTCGCTCGATTAATTCAGACAACGAAGAGCAGAGTCGCAGAGGAGACAGGCACATGAGGAACTTCGATAACGACGACGGGCAGCGTTCACACTCAGCATTGCATTCTGAGAAACTCACCACGGAACGGAAGACATTCTTCCTCGATCTCAAAGAGAACGAGCGTGGTCGCTTCATCAAAATCACCGAGGACGTTCGTGGTCGTCGTGACACCATCATGCTGCCCATCGAGATCGCCAACGACTTCGCCGAGGCTCTTGATCGCGTGCTCGAAGCCGCCGACAAGCTCGAAGGCTAACCGTTCTGTCATCGGACGAGCGAGCGGTAGAAGGCTTCATCCAGCGCAGGATGCAGACGCTGGTAGAATCGTAGCGCCAGCACCAGCTTGCGCTGAATCGGCGGATGCTGCACCGCGAGCTGCCACAGCGCGTCGTTACCTGTCCACAGCCGGGCAGCGAACGCATTGAAGTCATTTTCCAGCGTGGACTGGGCGTATTGCGAGAGAAAGCCCTGGGCATTCAGCGAGCTGTCGATCTTTGTGCTCGCCTTGCCTTGTTTCACGGCATCTACACCATCACCCAGATAAGTGAAGTCGCTCGGATTGGTCGCCTTCCATGCCGCCTCATCGAGAAACTGCGGACGATTGCGGATCAGGATGCTGGAGAACTCCGCGTGAAACACACTCTCGTTGTGCAGGTGAGTGAAGCCCTTCTCCACCGCGCCGATTTTCACATACACATCCCGCCGGGAGTTCGTGCCACTGGTGACCACGTTCCGATAGCGCAGCTCGCCCACCAGATACAGGGTGCCCAGATGCTCTCGCAGCACCTCCGCCGGGTATTTGGCTAGTGCCGCTTCCATCACACGCAGGGCCATCTCCCGCCGCTCCACCGGCACCGCCTCTGCCGAAGCCGAGACCTTTCCCCCACGCCACGACTCCGGGAAAATCACCTCGCTCGCCGAGGTCACGATCCGCACCGGCTGCTCCCTCAAAACCTCCACCGGCACCTCGCTATGAAGTGTGGCGGCACCAAGGCAAAGAAAGAGGGCGAGAGTCCTGATCACGAAGGGGAGGTGTGTCATCGGATTTGATTGGTATAAATAACGCTGATGCTCAACCAGTGCTTCGCGTGTTCGATGGTGAACCGGCTAGGCCTTGCTTTGTGGCGATTCAAAGTCAAGGCGTCTGCTTTATCGACATCCGACAAGGGGGAGACGTCGTGCCGGAAATTGAAGCCGCGATGCAGTTCCGTCATCGCCATAGTATCGAAGCCTCGACGAAGCGTGCGACCTTAGTTCGGAAACAGATACCGATCAGTGCTCTGCGCGTATCACTCGCGCGACCACCGGCCCATCGCTGGAATGCCTTCGGTATCAAGTAACTGATGGGTTTGGGTTCACTGACCCAGTCTCCGAGGCGCGTGGTCACTCCAGTTTCCACACGCGCCCGTTTTCAGTGGCTTCTTTGATTTCGATGCCGGCGGTATAGCCAGCGGCTTTGAGGGCCTTGAGCAGGGCTTTGGCGGCGCGCTCGGGTTTGGTCACGTCGCAGGAGAGGAAGGTGTAGGTGTCCATCTCGGCGAACTCGCCTACAAAGCCCAGGTCCTTCTCCGCCAGCACCTCCTCAACGAAGTCCTCTAGCGAATCTGCCCCCTTCGGAATCGGCAAGTTCGGAGGCATCCAGATTTCGAGGGTCATGAACTTCTCCCGAAGTAGCATGTTGGGATGAATCGCATCACGCGGGTCAATGCCCTCGTAGGCATCGAGCAAGTTCGCGAACGGACGCTCGAGCAAGGTCATCTCATGGCGATGGGCTTCGATGAAGGCGGGGAGTGACGGTTGGTTCAGGTGAAGACGTGGATAACCGGAAAGGAGAAGCTCTTTCAGGTCTGTGACCTTTTCACGATCATAGCGCCAACGCTTGCTTATCTCGTCAAAACTGGGTTTTCGGAAAACCTTGAAGGATTCGCTCCACAGCGCTGAGCCCTCCTCGAAAAACCAGTGTGGAGGAATGTTACTAGCGCATCTGGATGGATCTGTCATCCAGTCTCGGTCACCGAGTTGTATCTTAGGATATTCGTCGTGAAGGCGATGCAAACCCGCAAACACCCAATCAGCCTGTCTTTCGGGACCAGGGGCAGTCACTAGCCACCTCCAATTCCTATCACCCAAAAGGCACGTTGGAATGAAACCGCAACGACTTATGAGAGGGTAAACGCTCCACCCACCAAACTCGACAGCATATCCGAAACAACGATCCGTGAGCGGAACAGCGACAATCGATCCGATGTTGAAGATAAAAGGAAGTCTTTTGCTCATTGGATAAGTTAAGGGCAATTCAGTTTCAAAACAGCCTTTCTAATATCTAGATTTGTGCTGGGCCATTCGTTCAGGATCCGGTGTTCGTTGGGGTGTCGAGAAAGTGGGATATTCTTGTTAAGAAGCGATTCGCGATCTGATGTGAACTCTTCTACACAATGTCGTTCGATGGCCATACAACGTTCCTTTGCAGCTTGATTCTCGCTTGGTAAAGCCCAGTGACTGTCGAGGATCTTGAACTTTACAGGCGATGCATCTCCAGGCGGCACGAACTCCTTTCCAAATTTTTTCCAGACGTGATGCTGTTTGCCGTCCGCGCCGGCTCTGTAATGGAATACACTTGCAGAAGCATCTGAAATCCCAAGCCTAAGGTCTGACCTCGATTCCATAGACGCCCTGCCAATATACCACTTGGTCGTGTTCTCCGGCCCTGGAATCTGCATGGCATAGACGATCCACTGCCAGGCCACGGTCATGTTGGTGTTGTGGACGAGGACGGAGACGCCGTTTTTGTTCACGAAGTAGGAGTGATGTCCCGCCACCGTGAGGTTTGAGGTGGTGCAGGTGGTTTCCGTTACTTCGGTGCTCAGGACTTGCACGGGGCGTCCTGTCTCGTCCATGCAGGCGTCGCCTGGCTGCAATTCAACGGCATCCACCCAGCCTGAATTCAGGGTCCAGAACGGATGCGTGCGCGAAAGCCGAGTCGCCAGCGAATCGCCTCCGCCATCATTCCCACCATTGAGCACGAGTGCCCGCGCTCCATTGCACGCCACGGCTACTTGCCTTGCCGATACCGCGCGATTTGTTCGCGGATGTGTTCGGCGCGGTTGCCGGGGTCGGGATGGGTGCTGGTAATCTCGGGGCGGGAGCCGCCGCCGCTGGCTTTCTTGAGGATGTCCATGACGCCGATCATGGCTTCGGGGTTGTAGCCGGACTGGATCATGAACTCGACGCCAAGGGCATCGGACTCGTATTCGTCTTCACGGCCATACTTCATGGTGAGCATGTTGCCGACCATCTGGGCGATCTGCATACCGCCGCTTCCCTGGCCATCGCTCATGGCGACACCGGCTCCCTGGGCGATGCCTTGGATGAGGCCGGTCTTGGCCATCTGCTGGGTGGAGTGACGGCCGACGACGTGGCCGATCTCGTGGCCGAGCACACCAGCGAGCTGGTCTTCGCTTTCGAGGGCTTTGAACAGGGCGGCGGTGATGAAGATCTGGCCGCCGGGCAGGGCGAAGGCGTTGATGGTCTGGGGATCACGCAGAAGGGTGAAGCGGAACTTGTAGGCGGTGTCGCGGACCTTGGTGCTTTCGACGAGTCGCTGGCCAACGCGTTGCACCAGGGCACGGGCCTCGGCGTCGGTGTGCTCGCCGCCGAACTCCTGGATCATGCGCGGGGCGGAGGCGAGGCCCATGGCCATTTCTTCCTCCGGGGTGTCCATCTCGGCAGCGAGCTTCTGCACGCGGCCCGTGAAGGGGTTCTCCTCCGTGGTGGTGCCGAGGTAATACTTGGCAATGGCTCCGCCGATGAAGAGAATCGCGATGAGGATGCGGGGATTGCTCAGCAGGGTGGCGAGGCAGCCGCGGGCCTGCGGACGACCTCCGCCGAACTGCTCGTGATCGAAGCGGGCGAAGCTGAGGCGATAACCGGCGAGGAAATGGCGAAGAAATTTCATGGCGTGGTGGTGGCGATGCTATGCGAAGGGGGGAAGCGCTGGCAAGCTGCAACAGACAATGCGAGAGCAAAATCTGCTGAGCTTTTTCAATGGTGAAGCGGCGTGGTCTGGACGTATTGCGAGGACATGCATGTGCGAGTTTTTCTTCTTCTAACGATGGCAATGATCACGTCTCTGCGGGCCGTGACGCCGCTGGAGATCGAGCTGGTGAGCGAGGTGCGCCGCATCGAGCCTGGGAAGCCGTTTTACCTGGGCCTCTCGCTGCATCATGGCGAGGGCTACCACACTTACTGGAAGCATCCGGGCATCGTGGGCGTGCCGACGAATATTCAGTGGATGGAATTGCCGCCGGGTTTCAAGGCGGACCCGATCGACTGGCCGGAGCCAGAGCGGACCTTCATGTTTCAGATCAAGGCGCAGGGCCACCAGCGCGATCTGGTGCTGCCGATCAAGGTGACTCCGCCGGGCGACTTGAAGGCCGGCCAGACTTTCACTTTCAAAGGCAAAGCGTCGTGGATGTGCTGCAATCGCGAGTGCAATCCGGGCTTCAAAGATCTCAGCATCGAGCTGCCAGTGGGCAAGGTGGGGGAGCCGGACCTCGACTTGAACTGGAAGGCTAAGATCGAGAAGGAACTGGCGCTGCGTCCGCAGTCGAGCCCGGCCTGGGAGGCGAGTGCGGTGAGCGAGGGGAAGCAATTCACTGTGACGCTGAAGCCGAAGGCAGGTGCCGCGAAGCTCTCGGCGGAGGACGCGGCGAAGCTGATCTTCTTCACCGAGGACGGGATGATTGATTCGGACAAGCCGCAGGAGATCGAGTGCCTGCCCGATGGGTCGCTGCGCTTTCGACTGGTGGAGGCGGAGTTCATCATTGGAGATCGGCCCAAGGAATTGCTCGGGCTGCTGGTGCATCCAGCGGGCTGGGAGCAGGGCGGGAAAGTGCGCTGCCTGAAGGTGGTGGCACCGCTGACGAGCAAAAGCTGAAACGATCTCGGTTTGAATTGAAATGCCCCGCGCTTCACGGCTTAATCGCGGACTGCCATGATTTTTCGCCCTAGCTCCTTCGTCACGCTCATCTCTCTTTTGGCATTGGGTTTGTTCACGAGCTGCGGAGAGTCTGACAGTGCCCGCGTAGCTCGTCTTGAGATGGCGATGGAGAATGCCAAGTCCGCGCTCAAGGGCGGTGGCGGTGCTCCCGATGAGGCGCAGATGCAGAAGCAACTCTCGCCCGACGAACAAGCTGCGGAGGATACCAGCCGGAAACTGATCCTGCTCTGCGCGGCGGATTTGGGTGATCCGTTTCAGCAATTGCAAGCCGACCTGATGAGGGCGGCGGTGCGCACGCTGGATGGCTACCGATTCAAGGTGCTGGATGCCGCTGGAGATGTGGGCAAGCAACTCGATGTGCTCGGCGAGGCGCAGTCGCTTCAGCCCGTGTGGCTGCTGGTTCACCCAGTGGAAGAGCGGCTCTCGGCGGCGCTGCTGGAGAATTCTCTTCGCCAGGGCGTGCGGATCGTGGCGCTCGATCAACGGGTGCCTGACTCATCGTGCGAGGCTGCCGTTTTTTCTGATCAAGCCAAGATCGGGCGCATGGCGGGTGAGGTGGTGCTGGCGGCGCTGAAGCGCAAGGCGACAGACGAGAAGAAGGCGCAGGTGACTGGCCGTGTGGTGCAGATTCGTGGACGCGACGATGCGTCTGCGAGCGAGACGCGGGCTGAGGCTTTTGCTGCCGTGCTTCGGGCTGAGCCTGGCATCATCATCGTCCACGATGCGCCCGGTGATTGGACTGTGGAAGGCGGCAAGGCAAGAGCACAGGATGCGGTGAAATTGCAGAAGTCGTTCGATGTGATCTTCGCTCACAATGACGCGATGGCGCGTGGCGCGAGCGAGGTGCTCACAGCCGCGCAGCAGCGCGAGAATGTGCTGATCGTGGGCGTGGATGGCATCGCTGGAAAAAATGGCGGGCAGGACTTGATCAGACGCGGGGTGATCGATGCAACGATCTGGCAGCCCATGCCTCTGGAGATCGCGTTCTCATGGATTCAGAAGTCGATCAACGATGCGAACTTCAAACCCGAACGTCGCCACGAGCGCGAGCCCGTCGCCTTGACTCCGAAGAACATCGACGAGGTCGGGCGCAAGGCTGCGAAGTAAGTGCCTCAGCGCGTTGGCCCTGAAGCCGGCTGGCTGCTGCGCTCGTCTTCTTCGCCCAGCCAGAGGATGTTGGTGATGCCGCCGCTCCCGCCTGCGGCACCTGGAGTGGGCGTGGTCGCTCGGTTCACGATGGCGTAGATCGTCCTCCGGAACTCGGGCGTGACGCCGGTGCTTCGGATGCGAGTGATGCCGCTCTGCACGCCGAGGATGCCCGCAGGCCCAGCGCCCTGCGGTCCGCCGCCCGAGACCATGAGCACGCGGAGGGCAGTCTGCACGTCCTGGTAAAGGATGTCGTCCTTCGTATGCGCAAGACCATCGGGACCAAGCCGCCGCGCAACGAACTGCTGAGCAATCACAGGATCGGCTCCGGTCACTGCCGAGAGCACCTGGGCAGAGGCTTCGTTCACATCAATGGTGCCACTCGAATGGACGCTGAACCAGGTGCGCCAGCTCGGATAGATGCGCTCGACTTCGTTCATGTAGCGGACCTGGCCCATCTCATCAATGGTGCGGAAGGGGCGGTTGAAGGGGATGCCTTTCACAGCATAGAACTTGCTCTCTGCGCCGCCGAGTCCTGAGGTGAAATCATCGGAGTCCACCCAGTCGATGAGCGCGTCGATGACGCGTTCACTTTCGTCAAACTTCAGTCCCCAGGCACGCATGATGCGGCGCAGGGTATCGCGGTCTTTGCGTTCCAGGATGACGTTCGGATTGATGCGTCCGTCCTCGCCTTCCATCTCCACGATCCAGCCCGTGCCCTTCTCCACCTCGTAGCGCAGGAGCTTTTCATCGTCCTGCTTCACATCGGGATGGGCGGCGATGGCCAGGCCTTGCTCAGCGAGCATTCGGGCTTTGAACATGAGCCGCCGCGTGGAAGCGGTCTCCACATCCTCGCGCAGCAGCAGCGTGGTGGTGCCCACGAGCATCGTGAGCAGTGCCACCAGCCAAAGCACCGCCAGCAAGGCGGAACCGCGCTCCGAGGAGGCTCGAAACCGGCGACCGGCGATGGCGGATGCAGGCGATGGGGATGCGGAGATCATCGGCTCAGTGGCGGAACATTAATGGCGTTCGGATTCGCGTTCGGGCTCAAGTTGGGATTGCCAGGGATGGGAGGAGTGCCGCCGGGAGGAAGGGTTCCTGGAGGCACGGTGCCCGGTGGCAAGGGCTGGCCATCGGGGCCTAGCTGAGGTGCCAGATTCTGACCTGGCAATCGCTTGGTGATGGGCGGAATCCAAAACACGTTTCGGCTTTGCACGCCGTCATCGAGCGTGAGCAAAAGCTCCGCGAACAAAGGGCGGACCGGGCTTTTCCAGTTGTTCTCCCACTTGCCGGAAACGGAGTCGAGGAAGCGAACTTCGAAGCGCTGCACGTTGGCGATCAAGGGCAGCACCACGTCATCCTTGCTCGGTGCCCGGCGTTTGTAAGTGCCGAGGCGCATCGTGTTGGTCTGCTGGCTGTCGAACAAGCGCAGACCAATGCGGAGCGCGCCGCCGGGCATGTCCTGGGCGAAGAGTTCCACGCTGGTGTCCGGGGGCAAGGAGGGGCCGGGCGAGAAGGCGTCGCCGCCATTGAACACCGTGAGCGTGGGCACGTAGCTGCCGCGTTGATTCTCGACCGCGAGCAGCAGTTCGGCATCACCTGGAATGCGACGAAAGCTGCTGCGGAGGAACTCGATGAAGTTCTGCCGTGTCATCGCGCGCTCTTGAGAGGTGGTGAGGTCCTCGCTGAGTTCCATCGCCCCTTTCGCAATCGCAAAGACGCCCGCGATGATGATGAGGAACACCGACAAGGCGATGATGATCTCCAACAAGGTAAAGCCGGGCCGGACTCGCCGGAATGGCGAATGATGAATGGCGAATGACGAATGCTCCGTCACAGCGCTGGCTGTGCTCGGTGCATTCGTCATGGAGGGTTCGTCATTCATGGGATCGTTTCAGCTCATTGCGCTGGCATGAACATGCCCGCGTAGCGCAGGGTCTCGGCCTCCAGTGTCATCGGATGGCCGTCTTCATTCCACTTGGCCGTGACCACGATTCGAAAGAGTCCGTTGAGCACCATGCCCTGCTGGTTCGTGATGTTGTCCACAGGCGTGATGCGGACGCGGTAGGCGATGCCATCAGGACCCGCCTTGATGTCCTTCTCGATCTCGGCGATGCGCGGATTTTTGCTCTCCTCATCCATGATGCCTTCCAGGCCTTGCTCTACAGCCCGGATGTTGCGCGCTTCGATGGTGGCCAGACCGATCGCATTCAGCGCCGTCACCAAGGCGACCGCCGCCGTGGCGAAGATGGCGAGCGCGAGGATGACCTCGAACAAGGTCATGCCGCGATGGGCACGAGAGAGATGCGAGGATGGCAGGCACGTCTTCATCGCTGGATGTAAATCTCATCGGTGACACTGCCGGTCAGCGGATTGAAGGCGAGTTCCGCCTGGCCTTCGGGCATGTCAAAGCGGAACCTCAGCGCGTCCGCGATGCCGGTGGGGAAGAAGACCCAGTTCAACTCCTCTGCCGGAGTCCAGCTCCGCCCGCCATTCCAGCGCTGGAAGCTGACCTTCATACCCTTGGGGATTGAGTAACGACCCTGGCTTCCAGCCGCCGATTCATTGACGAAGCCAAAGCCCGTCTTGTCGAACGCGATCACGATGGGTCGCCCCTGCACCACCGCCGCCCGCGACGCCTGCCGCACCATGCGGGCCAGATGGTTTGCTGGCTCCTCCACAGGCGATTCCCCCTCCAGACTGGCGAATGAGAATGCCGCCATGCCCGCGATGATCACCATCAACGCGATCACGACAATCATCTCCAGCAAGGTGAAGCCTTGGCGGAATGACGAATGACGACTGACGGGTGACGAATGCATATCAAAACGGGGAGCGCACGCGTCTCGCGTGCAGCCTTCGGCGTCTCGCCGGAGGTAATGGGGGAAGAGCTTTCGTGGTGGTCGAGGAGATCTCATGTGCGATTCATGGCGAACCCCTGGGCCTTAGTTTTGCCAGTTGCCGATGTCATCCTCGGTGACGTTTTTCATGTCAGGACCGTAGGAATACACATCGTAGCCATGCGGGTTGTGACGACCTGGATTGCGATACTGGTAAGGCTGGCCCCAAGCGTCCTTGAGCAAATGATCCTCGATCAGCTTGCGCCACTGATCGCTACCGTTGGCAGGGCGGAGGGCGAGATCTTCCAGAGACGATGGCAAGATGCTCATGCTAGTCTTGTAGCGAATGATGACGGCCTCTAAAGTCTTCACATCGGCCTTGGTCTTGCCGACGTTGGCATCATCAATGACGCCGACCATCATGAACACGCCCATGCCTACGAGGACGGCGAGCGGCGCAAAAATCAGCGGGATCACTGCTGGCGGCGGCCCCATAGACCAAAGGCCGCGCTTCG
>CAUJJC010000162.1 GCA_963204975.1 Verrucomicrobiota bacterium
TAGCTTTGCCGGTGAACGCGGGTGCGAGGCTGACGCCTTCCATGGGCTGGATCACGTTTCCGTTGTGCTCCTTCGGATAAGTCGCACCTGCGAGGTCCACACACGTCGCCATGAGGTCGATGAGATGCGTCGGTGTGGCATTGAGTTTGTTATGAACGTCTTTGGCAATGCCCGCTGGCCAGTGCGCGATCAGCGGCGTGCTGATGCCGCCTTCATGTTCCCAGTGCTTGTATTCACGGAAGGGGGTGTTGCTCACATTGGCCCAGGCCTTGCCGTAGCCGATGTAGGTGTCAGCTCCGCCGGGCATCACGCCCTGGCCTTGCCGCATCGGAAAGCCATCGCGAGTCTGCTTCGGAATCATATCGGGCTGGAGGTAATCATTGGCTAGTGGAGGCAGCGATGGCTTGTCTGCTCTCGGCTTGAAGGGACCAGCGCGGCCCATGCCTTCCGCGCATCCGCCATTGTCCTGAAGGAAGAGGATGAGGGTGTTGTCGAACTGGCCGCTCTTTTTGAGCGTCTCGATTACTCGTCCGATCCCCTGATCCATGCAGTCGATCATGGCGGCAAACACTTCCATGCAACGCGATTCCCAGGCCTTGTTCTCCACGTTGCTCCAGTCGCCCGCCTGAGGCGTGACCTGCCACTGCGGATCGAGAAGTCCCAGTCGCTTCATCTTGTTCAAGCGTGCTGACCGAATGGCATCGTAGCCAGTGTCGTAGCGGCCCTTGTATTTCGCGATGTCCGAGTCCTTGGCATGCATGGGCCAGTGCGCGGCGGTGTGCGCCATGTAGAGGAAGAATGGCTGCTCAGGGCTGCGCTGATGGTGCTCGGCGATGAATCGCGATGCCTGGTCGTTGATCGCATCCGTGTAGTAGAATTCGCGCGGCTTGTAGTCAGCGTCGGCGAACGGAGAGACGAATTTGTTGTCGCGCACCAAGGTGTTCGGGTCAAAGAAGCTGCCTGCGCCATGGATGGTTCCGTAGAATCGGTCGAACCCGCGCTGAAGCGGCCAGTTGTGCTTGTCCGCCTCGTTCTGTGGCTTGGTCATGTTTGTGACGTGCCATTTGCCCGTCATGTAGGTGGCGTAGCCTGCGGGTTTGAGAGCTTCGGCGATGGTGACGGCACGCTTGCTCAGATCGCCTGCATAGGCTTCACCCACCTTCTGACTCCAGGCATCCACCATGTGTCCGATCCCGGCTTGATGAGCATATAGTCCCGTGAGCAGCGAGGCACGCGTGGGGCAGCAGCGGGCCGTGTTGTAGAACTGGGTGAACCGCAGCCCGCCACTAGCAAGCGCGTCGAGGTTGGGGGTTTCGATCTCGCTCCCGAAGCAGCCGATGTCCGAGTAGCCGACATCATCGGCCATGATGACGATGATGTTGGGCCGTTCGGCGGCAAAGGTGACAGATGCCAGGGTGAAGAGAAGGCTGAGAAACGAGCGCATGGAATTGAGGTGGGACTGGTTTTAGCGAAGATGTTGGGCGTGCAGTTGGCTCAGGCGGGCGAGAATGTCGGGGTGCTTTTCGGCGAGGTCGAACTGCTCACCGGGGTCGGTGCGGATGTTGAAGAGCTGGTTTTCGATGCGGGTAGTTTTGCCGTCGTTGCTACTGGTGTCGCGGGAGCTGCCGATGAGCTTCCAATCGCCGTCACGCACGGCCCAGTCGGCTTTCGGGCCGTCGCCGACCTGCCAGTGGAGGGCGTGGTTTTCATGCGGAGAGGGTGCCTTCGCATCGCGGAGGACGGCGGCGAGGCTGTGGCCATCGAGCTGGGTCTGCGGTGGTTTCACGCCGGTGAGTTCGGCCAGGGTGGGAAGCCAGTCACAGGCGTGAGCCGGCTGGTCACGGGCTTCGTTTTTCGGCAAATGACCCGGCCAGGAGATGATGGCAGGAAGACGGATGCCGCCCTCCAGCAGGCTGAACTTGGCACCGCGATACGGTCCTGCGCTGCCGCCACCGTAGTGAGCACGCTCCTCGGTGGAGTGACCGTTGTCGCTCTGGAAGATGATGATCGTGTTGTCACGCCGACCGGTGAGGTCTTCGACATTGGCGATCAAGCGTCCGATACGCTCATCCTGCGTGGCGATGAAGGCAGCGTAGAGCTTGCGCGGATGAGGCATGTCCTTGAAGTGCTCCAGCCATTTCGCATCACCCTGATAAGGGTAGTGCGGTGTGTTGAGCGCGTAGTAGATGAAGAAGGGTCGGTCTTTGCTCTGCTCGATGAACTGCGCCGCCTCCTGCACCATCAGATCGGGGAAAAAGTGGCCGTCGTGGAAGACCTCGGTGCCATTGCGCCACAGGTCGTGGATGTTGGGGCCGCTCCAGTAAAAGAAGTGGGAGTAGTTATCAATGCAGCCGCCCATGTGGCCGAAGCTGTGATCGAAGCCCTGCGCTTGCGGTGAGGTCTCCGGCGTGTAGCCGATGTGCCACTTGCCGATGTGCGCGGTGGCGTATCCGGCGGCTTTGAACATCTCCGCCATCGTCACCT
Organism: Verrucomicrobiota bacterium; assembly: GCA_963204975.1. Taxonomy (GTDB): domain Bacteria; phylum Verrucomicrobiota; class Verrucomicrobiia; order Verrucomicrobiales; family Verrucomicrobiaceae; genus JAEUHN01. The sequence goes on from CAUJJC010000162.1 coordinate 2,485, forward strand.
CCTCCGGCGGCAGGGCACCCTTCGCCCCTTTTTGAGAGGCGCAGTTTCCCGGCACACCGGCGCGGACGGGCCAGCGTCCTGTCAATGCTCCCGCCCGCGAAGGCGAGCACACTGGTGCGGCCGAGTAGAACTGCGTGAAGCGGACACCGCTCGCCGCAAGACGGTCCGTGTGCGGCGTGTGCAGGTCCTTGGCCCCATAGCAGCCGAGGTCCACGCTGCCCAGGTCATCGGCCATGATGAAGATGACGTTAGGTTGCGCAGTGGGAGCGGAGAAGACATCCGGCGGAAAACTGCAACAAAGGAGTAGTGGGAGGACGAGGTATCTCATGAGGCTATTCTTCGGCGTCATTTTCCTTCCTTCGCCCACTGCTTCATGAGGGCGATGTTTTGCTCCACTTCGGGGCTCTTCTTTTTCAAATACTCGGCCATGTCGCTGTCATACATGGCTTCTGACTCGGGGCCTTTGTCACCGGATTCTTTGATCCAGTGTTCCATCTGGGAGCGCAGGGCTTCGAGTTCGGATTTGAAGTTGGGATTGGCGGCGAGGTTCGTGAGCTGGAAGGGATCGGCGCGGTAGTCGTAGAGTTCCTCGGGCTGTCGTGCAGGGCTGAAAAGAAGGTCTTCTGACACGGATGGCAGCTTCCCTTCGGTGTGCAGCGCACGCAGCGTCTGAACGATGGCTTTGCCGTCTTTGTAGGCGTTGGGTTGCAGGTGCGGGCGCAGGGGTAGGAAGTTGCGAATGTAGAGAAAGCGATCCGTGCGAGTGCTGCGGAGATGCTCGATGGTTTCATCACATCGGTCCCGTGCGGCGAAGATGGTGCCACGAGGCGAGTAGTCTTTGGCGAGGATGTCGCGCCCTTGCATTGTCTTTGGAATAGGGACACCCGCAGCGGCAAGCGAGATCGCCGCCATATCGATCTGCATGACGAGATCATCCCTCACGGCACCCTTCGCAATGCCTGGACCGCGCACGATGAACGGAATGTGTGAGCCCTCGTCGTAGAGGAACTGCTTTCCACGGGCATGACTGATGCCGTGGTCGGTCATGAAGATGAGGAGCGTGGTGGCGAGCAGGCCTTCTTTCTCCAGCCGTGCGATGACACGCCCCACATGCAGATCAGTCAGTCGGGCGCTGTCGAGGTAAAGCGCCCAGTCCTCCAGCAATACGGGATCACGAGGGTAGTAGGGTGGCAGGGTGACTTTCTGTGGATCAGTGGCGCTACCGAGTTCGGCGATCACACGCTGTTTGAAGGCTGCTCGCGCTTTTGCATCGCCCTCGCGCAGTTTCCCGCCGTGAAGCTGCACCTGCATGAAGAAGGGCTTCCCGCCATGCTCCGCCCAGTCATGGCTGTCATACATTTTTGGGTCCCATTCGAAGTTGTAGTCCGTTTTGCCAAGCCTGGATGCAGGACCGCCTTTCCTCTTTCCTTTGGGATTGCCAAAGGTCATGCCGCGATGATCCAGATCTGGCAGGCCGCTGCCGATGCAGGTGTAATAGCCTGCTTTCTGAAGCTGCACCGGCACTGGCGAGACATCGGGTGGCAGGTGGATTTTCATCTCTCCGCGTCCACTGCGATGATGATGGGCTCCGATGGTGGTTTGATACATGCCGGTGATCAGGGCCGAGCGACAGGTGGAGCATACGGGTGCGGTGACATAGGCCTGCGTGAACTTCGTGCCCTCCGCCGCCAGCTTGTCCACCGCAGGCGTTTGGATCAGCGTCTCGCCGTAGCATGAGAAGCTGGGAGACATGTCATCGACAACGAACCATACGATGTTTGGAGGTGCTGAAAACCCGGCTTGGGGAATGGCGAACACAGTGATCAATAGAAAGAGCAGGCGCATGAGGCGCAGTGAACGCGACCGATGTGCCTTATATGTCGATCAAACGTCGGGTGGTGCGAGCCCTGCATGGCAGCGCTGTGAGCGTATCGCTTTGAGCAGATCGTTTGAAATCCGGCCCCTGTGCGAGCGTTGACTGGCCCGTCATGATTCGTCTCTGCCTTGCTGCTTTCACCCTCTTCACTGGTCTCGCCACTGTCGCTGCCGACAAGCCCAATATCATCGTCATCATGGCGGATGACCTCGGCTACGGAGATGTGGGCTGCTACGGAGCCACGGCTGTGAAGACGCCGAACATCGACCGTCTGGCAAGCGAGGGGCAGCGTTTCACCAGCGGTTATTGCTCCGCCTCGACCTGCACGCCCACGCGCTTCTCGCTGCTCACGGGCACGTATGCCTTTCGTCACAAGGGCACGGGCATCGCGCCGCCCGCTGCGCCTGCGATCATCGAGCCTGGCACGGAGACCATCGCATCACTGCTCAAGCGAGCAGGCTATCAGTCGGCCGTGATTGGCAAGTGGCACCTGGGCCTCGGTGATCCCGTGCCCGAGTGGAATGGCGAACTCAAACCGGGGCCGCTGGAGATCGGGTTTGATCATTGCCTTCTGCTTCCCACCACGAACGATCGTGTGCCCCAAGTGTATGTGAACGATCACCGCGTCGAGAGCCTCAGCGTCCAGGACCCGCTCTGGGTGGGAAACAAGATCCCGTCACCCGATCATCCCACAGGCAAATCGCATCGCGACACGCTGAAGATGGACTGGAGCCACGGGCACAACGACACGATTCACAATGGCATCAGCCGCATTGGCTTTTACACCGGCGGCACATCGGCACGCTTCCGCGATGAAGATCTGGCAGATCGCTGGGTGAAGGAATCGGCCCAGTGGATCGAGGCGAGAAAAGGCAGTCCGTTCTTCCTCTACTTCGCCAGTCACGACATCCATGTGCCACGCATCCCGCATGAGAGGTTCCAAGGCGCAACCTCGCTTGGACTCCGTGGAGATAGCATCGTGCAACTCGACTGGTGCGTGGGTGAACTCATGAAGACGCTCGATCATCTGAAGCTCACGGACAAAACCTTGATCGTGTTCTGCTCGGACAATGGTCCGGTGCTCGATGATGGCTACAAAGATGGCGCGGTGGAGAAGGTCGGATCGCATCAGCCTGCCGGTCCATTCAGTGGGGGCAAATACAGCGTGCTGGAAGGCGGCACGCGCACGCCGTTCATCACACGCTGGCCTGGGCGAATCAATCCGGGCGTGTCCGATCAAGTCGTCAGCACGATCGACCTCGCGGCCAGCTTTGCGGCGCTCGCAGGCGTGAATCTTCCTGAGGCTGCCTGCCTGGACAGCATCAATGTGCTGCCTGCATTGCTTGGTGAGACTGGGGCGAAGGGACGTGAGTTTCTCGTTCAGCAGGACAACGGCACGAGTGGCAATTTCGGCCTGCGCATGGGTGACTGGAAACTGGTTCGTCGCAAGCAAGGCGGCAAGACGCAGGCCAAGGTGACTCTCAAGCAGCACAAGGAATCCAAAGGACCCCACGGTCTCTACTTCCTTCCTGACGATCCCTCCGAGGCTAACGATATGAGTGCAGCCAACCCAGAGAAGCTGAAGGCGATGATTGAAACGCTCGACAGTGCTCTCCAGGCAACGCGCACGCGAAAGCTGTGAGGTGACTACTTGCGAAAGATAAAATAGACCGCGCCGCACATGCACAAGGCGGCCCAGAGGTAGTCCCACTTCAGGGGCTGCTTCATGTAGAGCAGCACGAAGGGCACGAACACGGTGAGCGTGATGACTTCCTGGAGGATCTTGAGCTGTGGCAGCGAGAGTGTTTCGCTGCCAATGCGATTGGCTGGGACCTGGAGCAGGTATTCGAACAAGGCGATCCCCCAGCTCACTAGCGCGGCAATGAACCAGGGCTTCGCCTTCATGTCGCGCAGGTGTGCATACCAGGCGAAGGTCATGAAGACATTCGAGCACACGAGCAGGCCGATGGTTTTGACGAGGGTCCAGTTCATAGGAGGGCAAAAAGAAGCGCCGCTTTGAATCCGAAGATTCAAAGCGGCGCAAGGTATTCTGCGGATGCGGCGCGAAGCGCTTACTTCTTCGCGAAGGGGCTGGAGGCCAGCTTCTTCAAGGCATCGATCAGGCCCAGGGCGGCGGCTTTGGGGCCGGCTGCCTTGATGACGACAGGACCGCTGTCATCCATGGGGATCAGGGCACCGATGAGCGCGTAGTTTTCCTGAGCACCTTTGCCCGCGAAGGGATCGGTGTAGGTGCCGGTGCCCTGGAAGATGGTGATCTTCTTGCCACCCGCCTCGATCTCTTCGGTCTTGGACTCCGCAGTGCCGCTGAGCTGATTCTTCCAGCGGGTGATGTTCTGCTCCACGTCCCCGCCGGGGAAGTGGAAGAAGACCACGTCGATGGGATCGGCGACTCCTGCCACGGTCACCTGCAGCTGCGCTTTGCGCATCGGGCTGGTGCTTTCTACAGACTTCCAGCCTTCGGGAAGGGTGAAGGCCAGACCATCCACATCCACCTTCGCGTCTTCAGCGAAAGTGAGGGATGACAGACCAAGGCAAAGAGCAAGCAACAGGCGTTTCATAGTGGAGTGAGAGATGGTGGTGAGGTGTGACTACTGAGTGACCTTGAGCACGCCCTTCATGAGAGCGGAGTGGCCAGGGAAGGTGCAGAAGAAAGGATAATCACCTGGGTCCATCGGTGCGGTGAACTCGACGGACTCGGTCTGTCCTGGCTGAGCGAACTTGGTGAAGGCGATCACGTCCGGGCTCTCGGGAACATAGGCTTTTTCCATACCTTTGGGGTCCGTCAGCATCGACATCGCAGCGGCCATGACCTTGGCATCCGTGCCTACCTTGCAGAGCACGATGTTGTGAGGCTGAGGAACGGCACCGCCGTTGTTGTTCATCACCAGCTTGGCCTTGGAGCCAGCTTTGCAGGTCAGCTCCGTTTTGTCATAGGCGAGCGGGGTGGCGACGTTGGGGCTGGGCTTGAGTTCGAGGGCGGTGGCGTCTTGAGCGCGAACGACAGTGCTCGCAGCCATGGCGATCACGAGGAGTGCAATACGGTGGGTCATGTTTGTTGTATTTGTTATGGGGTTTGAAGGGGAGCGGGAATCGAAGGGTGGGCCGGGTTTCTTGCAACTGGTTTCGCGCTGCGTTCCTTGTCCATACGCGTGCAAACGCTGGCAAGGTCAGGGAAAAATCTGGCATCGAAGGTGCGTTGGTTGGACGTAACCCCCCCACCATGCTGATCACCCCCCAATCCCCCTCGTCAGCCCACAGCCGCCGCTCCTTCCTGCGCGGGCTAGGCACTCTGATGGCCCTGCCGACCCTCGAAGCACTCACGCCTCGCGGTTATGCTGCGGCCAAGGCGGCAGTCAATGCCACGCCCACCCGCATGGCGTTTCTTTACGTGCCAAATGGCGTCAACGTCGCCGAATGGTTCCCCACGGGCGAAGGCGCCAACTACCAGCTCGGCCCCACGCTCAAGGCCCTGGAGGAGCATCGCGCGGACTTTAGCATTGTTTCAGGACTGGCTCAGGATAAGGCTCGGTCCAATGGCGATGGCGGCGGCGACCACGCACGTTCGTATGCCTCTTTCCTGACCGGTGTGCAGCCGAAGAAGACGGCAGGCACTGATATTCACCTCGGCATTTCCGTGGATCAGATCGCAGCCAACAAGCTCGGTCATCTAACGAAGCTGCCTTCGCTGGAACTCAGCACCGACGGCCAGCGCAGTGCGGGCAAGTGCGACTCGGGCTACAGCTGCGCGTATCAATTCAATCTCTCGTGGAAAAATGAAACCACGCCGATGAACCCAGAGATGGATCCTCGGCTTGTGTTTGAGCGTCTTTTCGGACTAGGCGCTGCGGGCAATTCGCCTGAAGCCAAACGCCGCCGCCTGATGCAGAAGAGCATCTTGGACATGGTGCAGGATGACGCGAAGGCTCTGCAAAAGTCCGTCTCCGCCCAGGACAAGGCCAAGCTGGATGAATACTTCACCGCCGTGCGTGACATTGAGGAACGCATCGAGCGTGGCGAGAAAATGACCAAGCCGCTGCCCAAGGGCGTGCAAGCTCCCGGCGGTGTGCCGGACGGTTATGAGGATCACATTCGGATGATGTTCGACATGCTGGTGCTCGCCTTCCAGACCGACACCACGCGAATTGCTACCTTTGGTTTGGCCCACGATGGCAGTAATCGCAGCTTCGCAGACATCGGTGTTCCTGAAGGTCATCACCAGCTCTCCCATCATCAGGAAGACGCTGAAAAGCTGAAGAAGATCGCGGCGATCGATCGCTTCTACATCAAGCAGCTCAGCTATTTCCTCTCCAAGATGAAGTCCACGCAGGAAGGCGAGGCCAACCTGCTCACCAACAGCATGATCGTCTATGGTGGTGGCATTCGTGATGGCAATCGCCACGACCATGATCGTCTGCCGATCATCGTCGCTGGACACGCTCGCGGCACCTTCTCTCCTGGACGCCACATCACGCTCAATGGTGAAGTCCCGATGACCAATCTGTATCTCTCGATGCTTGATCGTCTCGGTGTTCCCGCCGAACGTGTGGGTGACAGCACGGGCAGGCTTGAAGGCATCTAACTAAAACGCCTTCGACAGGCCCGCCGTGGCTTCGAATGCTCCGCCGCCTTCGCCGAGGCTGCGGGAGTTCGAGTCGTAGCGAAGATCGATGTAGGCCATGAAGTCATCGCTGAAGTAGTGCTGAAGGCTCAGGCCTGCGGTGTATTGAAGCGTTGATTCATCGAAGGCGTAAAAGGCCCCCACGTTGGCTTGCAGTCGCCAGGCTTCGTTGAGGTTGCGCCGGTAGGCGGCGGTGAAGCCGTGACGATGGGTCTCCGTGTCGAGCAGAGAGGCCAGTGGGGAAGCGACGTCCGCAGGCGTGAAGCGGCGATACTCACCGAGATATCCGATGGCAATCTCAGGCCGCTTCTCGGTCTCGGTTTGCACCAGGTATTCGAGCGCCAGGCTGCCGCCCATGCCTCGGCCCACGTTCGTCTTGCCCACGCGCACCCAGTTGGCCGAGGCGCGGATATCGAGGTTCCAAGGACCTGACAATGGGCCGCCAAACGCGAGGTCGATACGGTTCTCGCGGGCATCGAGGGCTTCCAGTGCGATGCTCTCAGTGCTGCGGGCATTTCCGCTGAAACCGGCCGACCAGTTGAGACCGGGGTAGAGGAAGTTGCCGATCCGAGCCCCGTAAAGGATGTCGTCCTGACTGCTGCCCAGATGAGTCTCGATGGCGAAGGCCTCGCTGATGCGTCGTTGCAGTCGGGCACCGGCTTCCACCCGTTCTTCGACGGAGGGGAAAGCGATGCTTGAGAGGGTGGACTTGAGATTGATGAAGTCGCCGTGAGTGAAGACCTGAGCACGCCAGGAACCCCACCATGGGCTGGAGTAAATCATCTCGGCGCGGGTGGCACTTCCATCCTGTTCGTTGCGGTGGGAAACGGCAGCAGACACGTTTTGCTTTTGGATCGGCACAGCGGCGCGGATCTCCCAGTGGGCCTGCATGTTTTCATAAGGCGTGTAGGCGCGGTGGTGCTCGATGATGTCCTTGTAGGCTTGCATGGCCTCCTCGGCGCGACCGGTGCGGAGGTAGGCCGTGGCGAGGCTGGAAGTGGCTTCGAAGGGACCTGTGGCCGGTGTTTTTTCCTTCAGTTGCACCAGGGCTGTGACGGCGCGCCCAGGATGGTTTTGCGCCAGCAGAATCTCCGCTCGCAGCAGCTTCAACTCGCGAGCCTCGGGGCCAAACTCTTCGTGCAGGGAAGCGGCTGCTTTCTTGGCGCGATCCAAGCGACGGTCGCGGAGGGCGAGGAAGCCTTCTTCAAGCAGTTCCACGCGACGAATCAAAGCCGGGGCATCGAGTGCCCGACGACGCATCGCCCAATCGTAACGCGGTTCATCAAGGATCACCTGGTAGGCGGCCCGGGCTTCGTCGAATCGCTTCATCGCCAAGTGCACGTCGCCAACGGTGTCTTGGAGGGGGAAGGGCTTGCCCGTGGAGCTGAGTGAGGCGCGTTTGTCCGTTAGGCGACGCAAGGCCTCATCGCCTTTGCCGCTGCGCGCGAGCAGGCTGCATCGGTAGGAGAACACTTCCAGATTGTCGGGATGCTCGCGCTCCAGTCCATCCATCATAGCGCTGGCCTTTTCCCATTCGCCAAACCCTGCGGCTGCAAGAGTCGCCTCGCCTGCTTTTGAGATCGAGGACGAAGTCATCGCCTTGGACGCATCTTCGCGTGCCTCGCGCGAGAACACCGGACTCGCGTGCAGTTCCTCAAAGATGGCCCTCGCCTCGTCCCATTGCTTGAGCTGTTGATAGGTGTAGCCCAGATGACGTTGGTAGGCGAAGGCGGGTGTGCCAGCACCGGAGTCCTTCAGTTGCTTCAGCAAGGCAAGGGCTTCAGCCGTCTTGCCCGCGTATTGCAGGCATTCCACGCGGAAGATGATGGCCGATGGATGGTTGGGCAGTTCGGCGATGAGGGACTCTGATTCCCGCAGAGCGGCGGTAGGATCAGCATACGTCCGCTTTCGGATGCTCGCGATGCGCTGTTCCACACGAACGAGGTCCATCTGCTGGCTCACGCGCTGTTGAGTTTCGGGAGGCAGATTTTCCTGGGTGAGAAGGTCGGCGAATGCGGCGGCTGCTTCGTCCCATTGCTGCCGCTCGGAATGGGCGTAGCCGAGGTCTTCGAGAAACGGGAATCGCTGCGAAGGAAACGTGGTGCGGCGCAGGGCTTCGAGGAGTGTGATCGCTTGCTCGCTCTGACGAGAAGCGATCAGTGACCGAGCTTCCGCAGCTACGGCCTCGGGATCTGAAGCGGGCTTGCCTGCGAGGACCTCGTTCGCCTTTTCAGTGAGGTAGCCGGGTTTCCGCACCTCAGCTGTGCCATCCATCCCCTGGATCAACTGCCGTGCGATGGGATGGTCGGGCACTCGATCAAGAAGCATGAGGCTGATGGCCTGCTGCATCGCCACATTCCCCATGCGTTCATAAACCTGGAGCAGGTCTGTCAGATCATCCGTGGACATTTCAGACGCGGACTGCATGACGAGCTTCTCTTTTTCTGTGAGAGGTTCGGGAGCCTTGATGTCTTCCTTTCCGTCGCCGGGCTGGGCGAAGTCAGGGAACAAGGTGGTCGTCATGGGACGCCGGACTTCTTCGCTTGGTGTCTCGATCATTTGAGCGATGCCGACGCTCATGCCGACACGACCGAGGACCAAGATCCATGCGAGCAAGGCGAGAGTTGAAAAGAATTTCATAGTTACTGGGGGAGGCGGGTTGGAGCGTCGATTCCAGTCGTTGGTTCCACAGCGGCTGTTCGGCGTTGAGTGCGGGAAGTGACGGCGTCGATGGCGCGCGCATAGGCGGCCTGAGCCTCGGGGATGAGACCTTGCTTGTGACGAATGTCGCCGAGGAGCACCCAGTCGGAGGCATCGGGCACGGATTTGTTTTGGAGGTTCTGCTTGGCGACTCTGGCAGCTTCATCGAAGTCGCCCGCGAGAAGTCGTGCTTGAGCGATTCGATGGCAGCGAGCAGGCGTTTCGGGCACGGCGGCGAAGAGTTTCGCCGAGCGTTCAAGCTGGCCGGTCAGGCGATAGGCGACCGCGAGGTCCAGCATGGTGTTGTAGGCGAGCGGCTGGGAGGCAAAGTCATCTCCCAGTGCCTTCAGCACTTCGCCTGCTCGCTCCGTGTGTAGGCAAGCCGACAAGGCGGTGAGCCGGGCATCCAGGTCAGTCCAGGCGGCTGGATGCATCGCAGCGGTCACGGCTTCATCGTAGCGCTCTTCATGCAAGAGCATGGCCGCGATCTGCGAGCGCAGCGCGGGGACTTCAGGCAAAATCTCGATGGCCTCCGCCAGGATCTTCACCGACGCATCGGTGCTCTCAGCGCTGCGAGCGATCTCCGCCAAGCGCAGGTAGTCCGTCATCAAGGGCGGTGTGGAGCGGCTGATCTTGATCCTGAGCGCACGCATGAGCGAGCGAGGCTCATCGAGTGACTCGGCGAGCAACGTGTAGTCCTCGATCATGTCGGCATTGAACGCAGCCTCGTCGAGCGCATCAAGCTGCTGCAAGGACTCGCGAGGGCGTCCATGGCTGTTCATCAAGCTGACCGCGCGTTGAGTCGCACGAACATCATCGGGGTAATCGCGAAGCAGTTGGGTGAAGGTCTTGATCGAGTCGCTAGTGAGCGTGAGCGCTTCATGCAGGCAAGCATGCTCCCATCGCGCTGCATGATCATCGGGATGTTTCTCGAGCCATGCTGTGTAGAGCTTGAAGGCGGCTTGCGGTTCACCATTGGAGGCCTTAAGCCGTGCGAGTGTGAATTGGAGATCTTCGCGATCTTTGACGGGTCCGAGAGCACTGAGCAGTTGCGCGGCCTCTTCACCGCGACCCAGGTAAGATGAAAGCGAAAGGTAGCGATCCAGAGAGTCCGTCACGTTCAGGGCGATGAGGCGCAGATGATGATGGAGGGCACGATCAGCGATGCTGTTCCAATCTGAGATCTGGGCGGCCCGTCGTGTCCACAACAGGTAGGCGGGATCAGTGGCGGTGTTGCTTTGCGTCAGCTTGAGCAGGTCTGGCCAGTCGAGGCGATCCTCAGCGAAGGCGCGCAAGTGCCGCTCAATCCACGGGAGGATTTCGCGTGTCTTCCCCGCATACTCAGCCGCCTTGAAGGTCTGCTCCATGAGTGGTGCCGAGATGGGATCATCGGGCTTGAGTAGATGGAGGTCACGCAGGCAGGTGTCGAGAGCTTCACCTGGGACGTTGGCCTCCAGAGCGAGGGTGAAGAGCATTTCATTCGCGGTGTCGAAAAGCTGGGGATCGAGCTTGTTGCTGTGCTTCTCCAGCCAACTCTTGAGCGCCGCTCGGGCTTCTTCCGGGCGATTATTCCAGCGCTCGGTATCGACCAGGGCGGAGATGGTTTGCCAGTCGGCATTGTCCGTCGTGCAGGCCTCGCGGAGAATTCGGACGGCGACCTCCGGCTGGCTGGTGGCCAGGGCATTGCGCGACAGAAGACGGAAGAGCTGGAGACGGAAGGTGGGTGGAATTCGATCCGCCTTGGGGGACAACAACGCGAAGGCTTCCTCGGGTCCGATCACATCCACATACTGCACCGCCGTGATAACGAAGTGATGGATGAAGACATCGTAGTCGATGTGCTTCACGGGATTGAAGATGTGACGCAACCGCTCGCGTGGTGTCAGTCGCGAGATCTGGCTGATGAAGGTCAGTTGCTCGACGGACATGCGCTGGAACTGGGCATGAGCATTTGCCTTGTCACCGAAGACACCGGCTTCGATCAGCTCGGAGATGTCTCCCCCGAGGCGATCCTTGAAGAGACGTGCGCGGAATTGTTCGTTGCTCGGCACGAAGAGATAGGAGAGCCCGATGCTGGCGATCACGATCACCAGCAGGATGCCAAAGGGAACCATGCGATGGCTCCGAATGTTAGGGCGAGGTGGCATAAGGCGCGGGGATCTGGACGCTTGCTGAGGAGCCTGGAGGCAAGGTCATGCGTGCATGGCCAGACTTGCTGGTGGTGAGGGTGGTCGTTTTGCCAGCCAAAGTCATCGGACATCGAATGCCGGGGGGAAGTCCGCCGAGTTCCACCACGACGCGATCCCAGCCTGCGACGCTGAACGCCAGCTCACTGCGTGAGTGCCGCTCGAGGGTCACGTCTGCACTCGCCTCCACGAGATAGGGCCAGGGCGCGAGTTCATTGTCCGGCGTGGCCATCACGAGGTCAACCACAGGCTGCCCCGTGGTGTGAAGGTAAAGCATGCCCAGGTCTTGCTTGTAGCCCGCGATGCCTTTGCAGCGGGCGAGATCGGGAACGCCCGCACTGGCAGGCAGGCGGAAGGTGCGCAAGGCTCCACGATTCACCATGCGCCAGTGATTGGGACCGAGGGCATAGATTTGCGTTTGATGAGCATCGCGAACCAAGCTCGCAAATTGCAGCGCGGTGATCGGATGCAGCGACTGGCTCATGGACCATTCCAGAATGCGTTCGAGCGCCCGGCACGACGACAGGTAGGTGGCGCTGTAGAAGTGGTAGTAGAGGTTCACCGGCTTCAACCGCCGAGGTTTCTCGGTCATGGTGAAGGTCTCGATCACGCGCGCAAAGCCACCGTAGGTGGGGCCTTGGAAGCCGTTGGCATACATGAACTCGTTCTGATTGGCCGCGAAGATCTGGATCTCATCGCCCCATTTGGCGAGGCGTGGACCGATGCCTGAGATGCTGGGCGAGAGCTTCGAGATGATCGTGTCGCCGCCGTTCATGTTTTCCACTCCCAGTTCGCGGCATTGACGGAGAGCGGCTTCACCAGGGCGGCAGTTGCCGGACCAGAGCATCAACTCCACGCGCTTCCCTTTGGGTAGAAGGTTTTTGCTAATGTAGTCGATCGAGCCCTCGATCTCGCGCTTGGGATCGACTTCCGGGTAGTTGATGTCTTCGGCCAGCGTGGTCTTCGAGGCATCGTAGTGACCTGGATTCGGGTCCGTTGAGTCCCAGATGAAGGGATGGGAAAACGAGTGGGAGGCGGCCTGAACGTGAGGCAGCTCGAACATCGACCGCGCCAGCTCCACATACCTGGGCGAGTCTTCTTTTTTCAGCGTCTTCAGCCAGCCGCGCACATCGGCCTCCACGATCGAAACCGTGACGGGCATCGCATACTTTTTCAGGATGCGATCACGGATGACTTCCGCACAAGGCGGGTGATTCGGGAAGTGCGAGAGCGAGGCAAACCCATCGCCATCAATGTGGCTGTAGAACAGGCGCAGGCCATCGCGTGTGGTGGTGTCGGGTGCGGGAAACGCAGCACTTCCTCGCAACCATCTCTGCAGCAGGGCAAAGAGGTCTGCGTAGAAGAGGCTGTTCGCCTGGGACACGCGCATCGCTACGTAGGGCTCCAGCCAGACGCCACCCCACGGGGCCATGAAACAAGGATCAAAGCGCACCGTGCGACCATCGCGATCATGGCCCTTGATCGAGAGATAAACATCGGCCTCGGCCGGAGCCACGAGGTCCTTGAACCCCAGTTGGTGCGCGGCCACTTCGGTTTCGCCTTTCATCATCACCGGGTCCAGGTGCTCGATGGTGGCATTCTTCACGCCATGCACGCTCGTGAGGCTGCCACCGAGTCCAAACGTGGCGGCGAACTCGCTGCGGATGTCGTCATCACTGAAGGGAACATCTCCTGCGAACAAGATGGGCACCTTGCGCGCCTTCACCTTTTGCAGCCAGGCGAGGACATCCTGCTTGGTCAGGGGCTTCTGACAGTCCAGCTCATCCACAATCACACCCGCGTAAGTGGCTGGCACCACGGCAGGCAGGGGCTTGTGACCGATGTCATGAAAGTCGAACTCATAGCCCATCCATTCGAGCGCTGCCTGGAAGCAGGTGGCGGACATGGTATCAATCGGCGGCGCTGCCTGCACCTTCGCGGGTGCGGTGTCCGTTCCATGCACCACGAGAATGCGGCGAGGCAGCTCTCGGTGCGGCCCCAGATTGAGCCCGTTCAACTCGGGTGTGGAGATGAAGGCACTGCACCCGAGGGCTTCCAGTTGCCGCGCCGTTTTCATCGCCAGTTCGGGGTCATTTGGACTTACGTAGTC
>CAUJJC010000163.1 GCA_963204975.1 Verrucomicrobiota bacterium
GCCTGGACACGGCACGCAGGAGATCGAGCAATTCGGCCTGACCGGGCGGAGTGAGATCGCGCTGCTTCATGTCGGTGCGATCTTGCTTGAGCTGCTCGATGGCTGCCGTGCAGACTTCGGGGTCGATCTTCGCATCTTGGAAATGTGCGGCGACACGCCTCCGCAAGTAGTGGTCGAGCGCACCATCCTTGTCCTCAGGCAAATCCATTTGCAACACGAGGCAGCGACGCACGAAGGCTGCGGGCAGCTCGCGATCTTCATTGGTGGTGATGATGATGAGCGGCGGAATGCCCGTGCTTTTAATAGCGTGTCCACCGTAGGGCACATGGAAGCCGCCAATGGAGAGGGTCTCAAGCAGGCTGTTGGGCACTTCGGAGTCGGCCTTATCGATCTCGTCGATGAGCACCACGACGCCCTTGTCCGGGCCAAACGCAGCGCCGAGTTCCTTCACTTCATCGTAGTCCTCTGCTGTCTCGCCGCAATTCTTCGCTGCCTTCTTGAATTGCTCGCGAGCGGTGGTGTGATCAAGCGCCCACCAGAGGACTTCCGGCAGCAAGAAACCTTCGGCCTTTAGCGCAAGCAGCGCGGTGTCAGTCCGAGGGAGAATCTGTGCCTGGGCAAGCCGTGCCACGGCATCAAAGCGGTAGAGCAGATCCTCCGGCTCGAATCGGGCATTGACCACGCGCGATAGGAAGGGCCAGCCGAGCACCTGAGCAGCAGCGCGAGCAAGCTGGCTTTTGCCGGAACCCGGCTCGCCTCGCAGCAGCAGCGGGCGACCCGACATGAGAGCCGCATTGATGGCCCAGATGCTGGATTCATCAAAAACGTGCGATGACTTGGGCCAGTGGCGCAGCTCGTTTAGCGGTAGCGGTTTAGCGTCTTCGCTGGCAAGGGCGATGTCGAGGAGTCTGGGCGGAGTCATGAGGGACGGAGGAGATGAAGGAGTTTCCTGAGATTGAATTCGAGCTGCCTATCGAGCGGAGCATCGGGACGGACGGTGAACACTTTGTTTTGCTCCAGGAGCAGCAAGTGGCTTAGAACAGGGTCAGCCTGAATCTCGGCGATCAGCCTCCGGTCCTCCTCTGTTTGCGCAGCCACGGACTGATACTCGGGATAGCCGCGATCTTTGTTCCAACTCAGCACATTGATCAGCTCTTTGTCGTTATCATGGCTGATTTTCAGCCGATCCATGACCTTGTGTTTGATCGCTGTCTTGGTGTTAAAGGGATGGGTCTCAAACAGCTCTGGAGCCTTCTCCTCGGTGAGATGCTTGATCGGCACAGGCCGCACACCTTTGTGTCGGGTCCAGGCAAGCAGCATCTCCGTGATCCCTTGCCTCGCTTCAGTGGAGACTTCGAAACTCATGGCGGACTTCTTGCTGCGAAGTCCTGCGGCAAGCCCTGGACACATCGCCAGATGCAGGACAATTCCGATTATCTCAAGTATGGCCTCGGCATCCACTCCGTCTTCTTCATAGATGAGTGAGAACTTCGCGAGAGCGGCGCAGAAGTCTGAGTGGAAGGCTATGATCAGGTCCTTGCTTGGTTGGGACGACGGTGGGGCACCAATCTCAAACCTTTGCACCAGTGCATCGCGAAGCGCTGTGTGTTTTTCGAGCAGACTCTTCACCTGACGTTCCTGAGGCTCGAACACCTCCAGCACCTTCTTTACATATTCCTCAGGCTGGAGCTTGGCGCTGAGACTTTGGCTCGGTGGCTTCACGTTCAACCCATCCCGTAGGAAATTGCAAACCTGATCGAAGGTCATTGGTTTCGCGTAAACGGCCTTGCTGATGAGCCAGCCATCCAGGCTGTGGATCATGCCTTCGCGCTGCTTTGCGGTGCAGTGCCTTAGTTCCTTGAGATGTCTGTCGAAGAGTTTGGCTAGCAAGTGTGAGGCTCGGTGAATCAGTGCATCAAGTGCTGTAGGACTGCGGAAATCAGCGTCGATATGACTGATCTTGACACCCTCGTGCTCACGTAACCCACGCACCTTTGCGTCCATCGGACCAACGAGCATCAAAGAGCAGATCTCGTTCTTCTGTTCTTTGGCCATCTTCTTGGCCCAATCCCTGATGTCGGACAATTCGAATGAGTTAAACGATGACTTCACCTGCGTGGCCTCGGTTTTGTCTCCTTTGGTCCAGGTGAAGTCGAACTGATCGCCACCTTCTTTTGGCTCCAAGGTCAAAGTGTCGAAGGGTGGCTCTACGCTATCGCCTTCAGGCACCATCACATCAAGCAATGCCACCAGCGTTTGAACAAGCACGCCTCGATTGGTGACCGACCCACCACTGGCCGAACCTGTGGAAACGGGATCGTGATCAGATGGCTGGGGAGAAGCTGCGGACATAAGAATGAACTCTGATACGGCGAGAGTCTGCCGAAAATACCCTCCTCGTCATCCGCAATTCCCTAAAGCCTTCGCGGATGTGGCCTTGACCACCTCTGTCACCCATGGCCAGAGTTTCCCCTCACATCCACGGCAGCAGGTCCTGCACGAGTTCCGTGGTCTGCGAGACAGAGAACTCAACGCCTGCAGCCAGTCTCACAGAACCGTGGCCGTTGCGGTCGATGACGAACTGCACGGGCACGTTGCCGGGATGCTTCACGAGGATGCCGCGGATGGTCTGGAGATCGGTGAGGCTGTGGCGCTTGGCGTCGAGCTTGAGGACGAGCACTTGCGGGACTTCGTCGGGCAATTCGGAAGGGCCTGAGCTTGGAGCGGAAACACGAGCGGCACTCGCTTTGCGCGGCTTCATGGGCTTCACGTCGCGGACCATGAGCTTGTTCATCTCGGTGCGTTCGTCCTTGGCGCAGGAGGCACGCACTTCCACGACGCTGCCGACGACGAGGAACTCCTTGAACTTCTCGTAGTCGTCGCTCCAGCACATCGCCTCGATCGCGCCGGTGAAGTCTTCGATCTTGAGAATGGCGAAGGGACGGTTGTCCTTCTTCGAGTAACGCACATCAGCCACGGCGATCAGACCTCCCACGGTGATGATGGTGCGCTGTGTGATCTCTTCGATGGCGGCGATCTTCGTCAGCTTGGTGCTCTCGAAGTTGCCTTTGTAGTTGTCGAGCGGATGACCGCTGACGTAGAAGCCAAGCAGCTCCTTCTCGAAGCCGATGAGTTCCATCTTGGACCACTCATGCACTTCGACTTCCGCGCCCTTCTTCTTGGCTCCGGGTGCGGGTTTCTCCGCAGCCTTCTTCGGCGGAGCCATTTCGAAGTCGCCGAACAAGCTGGCCTGTCCGCTCTTGCGATCCTTCTGCGCAGCGGAAGCACTGGCGATCACTTGATCGAGACGCTCGAACATCGTGAGGCGCGTCTCGCCGGTGAAATCGAAGGCACCAACTTTAATGAGAGCTTCGAGATTCTTTTTGTTCACCGCCTTGGAGTCGAGGCGTGAAGCGAAGTCCTCCAGCGTCTTGAAATCGCCATCGCGCTCGCGTTCCTCAATCGCCATCTGCATCGCGCCTTCACCGACGTTCTTGATCGCGGCGAGGCCAAAGCGGATCGCGTGCGGCTCACTCGCGCCGGGCTTGGTTTCGGGCGAGAACTTGAGATCGCTCTTGTT
>CAUJJC010000164.1 GCA_963204975.1 Verrucomicrobiota bacterium
TTCGTAGCGTTCCTCGGTCACAGCTTGCTGCAATTGCTCACGAAGCTGAGCCACCGTCCGCTGCACATCGACAAGGACGACGGCGGCTCCATGCGGGACCTTGCCTGCGTGTTGCGTGCCTTTGTGCATCGCGGAGAGCAGGCTGTCCAGACCATCACGGAAGGTGGTGTAGCATTCGGGGCAGCCCATGCGGCCAATCTTCTTGAGCTGGCTCTGGGTGAAGCCGCAGGCCGGGCAGATGAGTTCATGCTGGGCCTGCACCTGGGCGGGTGTGAGGAAGGCCTCGGCAAGCCCGAAGCCCATCGTGTCTGTAACGCCCTTCTCCTTCGAGCAGGCTTCGCACAGGTTCACTGTGGTCATCTTCCCATTGATGATCTGGGTCAGGAAGACCGTGGCCTCTTTGCTGCAAACGTCGCACTTCATTAGAAAAAGATGAATCGTGAAGGATGAAGGATGAAGTTTTTTCAGGCTTCATCATTCTGCCTTCATCATTTCAATACGGCACCGGAGTGCCTTCGGAGTTGGCTAGTTTCTTGAAGGCTTCAATGATCTTGCCGGTGATCGGTCCTGGCTTGCCCGTGCCGATGGGACGGGTGTCGAGTGACACGGCGGGCAATGCTTCTGCTGCGGTGCCAGTGAGGAAGATTTCGTCGGCGGTGTAGAGGTCGTAGCGGGTCATGGTCACCTCGTGACAGGTGAGGCCCATCTCCTTGATGACGCCCATCACGGCGCGGCGGGTGATGCCATCGAGCGCACCGGACGAGATCGTGGGCGTATAGACTTCGCCGTTCTTGATGGCGAAGACGTTGTCGCCAGTGCACTCGGCCACGTAGCCTTGCTCATTGAGCATGATGCCCTCGTCGCAACCGGCCTGGAGACACTCCACCTTGGCCATCACGTTGTTGAGATAGTTCAGCGACTTCACCTGCGGGCTGAGTGCCGCCGGAGCTGGACGCCGGGTGGCGCAAGTGATGAGCTTCAGCCCATTCTGGTAGGCTTCCGCAGGGTAGAGCTTGATGTTGGCGGCGATGATGAAGACGCTCGCCTTCGGACACTGATAGGGATTGAGGCC
Source organism: Verrucomicrobiota bacterium (assembly GCA_963204975.1). Classification (GTDB taxonomy): domain Bacteria; phylum Verrucomicrobiota; class Verrucomicrobiia; order Verrucomicrobiales; family Verrucomicrobiaceae; genus JAEUHN01. The sequence continues at coordinate 1,073 of CAUJJC010000164.1, forward strand.
CAGGGAACCAACACCGCGAGTCACCACGAGACGAATGTAGCCATCGCGCAAGCCATTGGCGGCGACGGTGTCCACGGTGGCCTTTTCCATCTCCTCGAAGGTCATCGGGATCGTGAGGCAGATCGCCTTGGCGCAAGCATACAGACGCTGAAGGTGCTCCGTCAGGCGGAAGACACGACCATTGTAGATGCGGATGCCTTCAAACACGCCGTCACCGTAAAGCAGACCGTGATCGAACACGGATATCTTCGCGTCTTTCTCGTCAACTAACTGGCCATCAAGGTAGATTTTCAGGGACATAAGGGGCGGAGGGAAAAGAATGAAGTGTGAATGATGAAGTATGAAATGAGATGCGGTCAGGCGCAGACGAAGAAGGCGTGAAATGAACGGCAGGCAGGCCAACTTGGCCGCCCAATAAACACACTCCGTTCATCCTTCATAGTTCATCCTTCATCATTCCTCGAGCAGGCCATCTCGCAATATCAGGGTGCGATCTCCGCGTTCGGCCAGTTTCGTATCGTGCGTGACGACAATGAGGGTTTTTTGGGTTTCCGCAACGACCGAAAGCAGCATGTCCATCACGCCACCACCCGTGCCTGCATCGAGATTGCCGGTGGGTTCGTCGGCGAAGATGATGCCTGGGTCGTTGATCAAGGCACGAGCGATGGCCACCCGCTGCTGCTCGCCGCCGGAGAGTTCCGTGGGCAGATGATCCATGCGCTCGCTGAGACCCACACGGGTCAGGAGTTCACGAGCCCGCTGATCACCAGCTTTTTTCCCGATCATCGCTGGCAGCTTCACGTTCTCCAGAGCGGTGAGATCCGGGAGGAGGAAGTAGTGCTGAAACACGAAGCCCATGTCGTTGTTTCGCATCTGTGAGCGTGCCTTGGCCGTGCTGTGGTAAAGCGAGTTTCCACCCACGAGCACATCGCCTGCATTCGGGCGTTCCAGTCCGCCGAGGACGTAAAGGAGCGTGGTCTTGCCTGCTCCCGACTTCCCGCACAGGAACACCTTTTGTCCAGGCTCCACCTTCAATTCCAAGCCCTTCAGCACATGCAGTTCATGCCCGCCGATGAGGTAGCGACGGTGGACATCTTTGGCTTGCAGGGCGGGTGTGGACATGGGGAGGCGTAGAGCCCGGCGGCGGTTTCGTCAACTCTCACTCCGCTAACGAACGCTGCCTCATGGCTTCATAGAGCACGATCCCGACCGAGGTCGAGAGATTGAGGCTGCGGGTGGACTGATCCTGCATCGGGATTCGTAGCGCTTGATCGGCATTCTCAGCGACCATCGACTGCGGCAGCCCGCGCGTCTCAGGCCCATAGACGAGGTAAGTTTCAGCGCGGAAATCGGCGTCCCAGTGCGCTTTCGTCGCCTTGGTCGTGAGGTAGAAAAAGGCGGCTCCCGGCGTGGTCTGCGCGAGGAATTCCTCCCAGTTCTCCCACACATGCACATCGACGTGCTCCCAGTAATCGAGCCCCGCGCGACGCAGGTGCTTGTCGTCCAGGATGAAACCGAGCGGCTTGATCAGGTGCAGCCTCGCGCCCGTGGCAAGGCAGAGCCGACCCACGGCACCGGTGTTGTGAGGAATCTCGGGATGATAGAGGACGACGTGAAGCACTCTTTTCAAATGACGAGCACGAGCGGTTTCACAATCGGAATCAAGACTCGCGAGTGACTGCTGCATTCCTCAAATTCCACTTTCCAATATCGAGAATCCAAGTCAGCAGTGAAGACCTCCGTCACCGACGTTGAGGTCATTCCAACCATCTCGCTTTCACTCCATCCATGTCACGCCGCCGCTCCGCCGCCGAAGCCTTTGAAAAGGTCCCGACCCAAGTATTCTCAAATTCAGCCGAGGCCGCCAAGGAACTGGCTGCCGAAGTCCGCAAGCTGATCGAGACCAAGAACAAAGCAGGCAAGCCCGCCGTGCTCGGCATGGCCACGGGCAGCACACCAGTGCCGTTTTATCGCGAGTTGATTCGTCTGCACAAGGAAGAGGGGCTGAGCTTCAAGAACGTCATCACCTTCAACCTCGACGAATACTACGGGCTCACCGCCGATCATCCCGAGAGCTACGCTCGCTTCATGGCGGACCAGTTGTTCGATCACATCGACATCCCGAAGAAGAACATCCACATCCCCAAGGGCACGGTGCCGAGTGATCAGGTCTTCGCGCACTGCCGCGAGTATGAAGAGGCGATCGACACCGCTGGCGGCGTGGACTTGCAGATCCTGGGCATTGGCCGAACCGGTCACATCGGTTTCAACGAACCGGGCTCCAGCAAGGAATCGCTGACCCGCCGCATCACGCTGGACCGCATCACGCGCCAGGACGCCGCGAGCGACTTCCGCGGTGAGGAGAACGTGCCGCACTTCGCGATCACGATGGGTGTGGGAACCATTCTGCGCGCGAAGAAACTCGTGCTCATGGCCTGGGGCGAAAACAAAGCGGGCATCGTGGCCAAGGCCGTCGAAGGTCCCGTCACCGAGGCGATCTCCGCGTCCTTCCTCCAGGATCATCCCGATGCGCGCTTCTTCATTGATACCGGTGCATCGCGCGAGTTGACGCGATTCAAGCTGCCGTGGCTGGTGGGGCCGGTGAACTGGACGCCGCGTGAAACTCAGCGTGCCGTGTGCTGGCAGAGCGCTCAGATGACTCGTCCGGTGCTCAAGCTCGTCGATGAAGACTACAACGAGCACGGCCTCTCCGACCTGCTCAGCGAACAAGGTCCTGCTTACCAACTCAACATCCGCATCTTCAATCGCCTCCAGCACACCATCACCGGCTGGCCCGGCGGCAAGCCCGACGCGGACGACACCTATCGCCCCGAGCGCGCACGCCCCTTCCCCAAGCGCTGCCTTGTCTTCAGCCCGGAGCCTCAGGACGGCGTGATCGCCATCGGTGGCACCATCGACCGTCTGCGCGAGCAGGGGCACGATGTGCAGGTGGTCTCGCTCACGAGCGGTTCGCTGCGTGTGGCCGACAGCGAGGCGGACAAGTTCGCCAGCACGCTGCTGGAACTCGGTGCCACGGCAGCGGATTCCGCGCAGTGGAAAGAGCAGACCGAGTATGCCCGCGAACTCGTGCGCCTGATCGAGGAGAAGGGCGAGTTCGGCGAGGACCCGCCGGTGCTGCGCCGCCTGAAGGCGCTCATCCTTCGCGGTGAACTTCGCGATGCCGCCGCCGCCGTCGGTCTGGGCACGGACAAGGTGGTCTTCCTGGACTTGCCGTTCTACGAGAAGGGTCGTTATCGCCGCTTCCGCAGTAGCGAGGAAGACGTGGCCGCCGTGGCCGCTCTGCTTCGCGAGTGGAAGCCTCACCAGATCTACCTCACGGGCGATGCGGCTGATCCTTCCTCCGTGCCTTCGATTTGCTTCAAGGTCATCGAAACCGCGCTCAAACAATGCGAAGGCGAGGAGTGGATCGGTTCCTGCACCAACTGGCTCTACCGTGGCAAAGAGAAAGCCTTCGAGCCCCACGAGATCGACATGGCAGTGCCGCTGAGCCCCAACCAGATGGAACGCAAGCTCCGCGCCCTCACGCGCTACCAGTCGCTCAGCTCGCTCGAACTCCAGACGCCCGATCTCAATCGCGCCGCCGCCGCTCAATACGATTCCCTCGGCCTCGCCGAATACGAAGCCATGGAGTGCTTCCAGCGCTGGCGCCGCGTCTAGCCTCCTCGCACGCAAGGATCGTCGTGAACTCCTGGGCTCCCGATCAGGGAGCCTGGGATCATGCGGGTCGATTGGGGACTCCACATTAAGACCGAGTAATGATGCGGAAGAAAGGTGAACCCTTGGCTTTGCGGCGCTGACTAAAAGCCCCAACTCCCTGAAGCCCATGAGACCCGAACTCGATGTGAAGGCAATTGTTGATGGATCGAAGATGTCTGCCGCCCAACGCCAGGCACTCGAAGTGTGTGAAGCTGCGTGCGAGTTGCGACGAGACCCGTGCTTCGCGGCTTCCCTTCTCGTGGGAGAGCCCGACTTCTCGATGCTCAAAAGCCGGCAGAGCCCAAGCCTCGAAGAACGCGATCAAGGCGACGCCTTCCTGGCCCAACTCCAGCGCAAACTCTCGCCGCCCAACGCCAATCCCGAATCGATCAAGAACCGCTGCCTCCAGGCAAAGCTCGGAGCACTCGACGTGCCCATGCGTCACGACGGACTCGGCCTTTCGCTGGCCAATCAACTCCGTGCCGCCAGCGCCATCGGTAGGCACTGCGAACAAGCGAGCACGCTCGGGATCGCGCTCGATGTGATGGGTGTGAGCGGCTTGATCCGCGACTTCGGCACGAGCGAGCAGAAGCGCGCCTTCCTGCCGAGGTTCGCCGCAGGTGAAGGCTCTGCCCTTGCCCTGGCCGAGCAGCATTCAGCCAATCCCGAGGACCTGCTCACGATGGCTCGTCCCGCCTCGGACGGTAAGCACTATGTGCTGAGCGGTGAAAAGCTCTGCCATGCCTCGGTCGCCGGAGCCACCGTCTTCATCGTCATCGCGGGCACTCCCGTGGCCCATCAACCCGACGCGGTCACGGCCTTCCTCGTGGAAGATGATCGGCCTGGGGTCCAGATTCATCATCGCAGTCAGATCAAGGATGAAGGTCCCGCCCTGGAGAATCGCGTGCTCAAACTCAAACGCGTGATGGTGCCCAAGGCTCACATCCTCGGCGGACTCGGTGGTGGCATGGAAGTATTGAAAGGCTTCCTGGGCAGAGGTCGGCTCGCACGCACTGCGATGTCCGCCGGGCTCACACGCGGCCATCTCGATCGGTCATTGCACGCCGCATCGCTGCTCGGTTCTCCATTGTGGAAGGTGAACCACATGGCCAAGAAGACGGTCTCCGCCTTCGTGATGGAGGCTCTCGTCCAGCACTTCTCCACCTCGCGCCCAGGACAGCGCCTCTCGTCACTCGAATGCATGATGGCCAATGCGTGGACCATGGAACGTCTGCGGGAACTCAGTCTGCACGACGAGCAGGTCAATGATGCGGTGCCGCTCGCAGTCGCAGCCTTTCGCGATGAAGCCGATGCCGCACCCACGCTGGAGCGCTTGTTCACTGAGGGGCAATGGTTCGTCGAATGCGAAGCGGAGCACGCGCTCATGCGTCGCCTGATCATGGAAGAGATGATGGAGCCCCATCTTCGTGTGGGGGCAGGCGTGGTGAATGCTTCGCTGCCATCTGAGCATCCCCTGCGGTCAGCGGTGAAAGCCGCATCCCACTTTGATGTGTGGCTGCCCGTGGGCACCTCGTCCACCTCACCACACGGCGGCTCGTCGGACGATACTTGGGCTCACCTTGCAAGGCTCAGCCGCAAGCTCGCACGGAGGTTGTTTTTCGCGATGTCACTGCACGGCGCTGCGCTGCCGCATCATGCGATTCTCACCCGCTGCTTCGTGGACATTGGTGCGGAACTCTTCGCCTTGTCCATGGCCACCGCTCATGCCCAGAACGAGATGGCACGCACCGACACCTCACCGGCTCAGCGCGAGCATGTGTCCCTGCTGATCCGCTGTGCCGCGAGCATGGCCTTCACCAAGGTGGAAGCGCTCTTCCATCGCATCTCCGATCTCTGCCTGCCAGTCGCCGAGCACTCCTCACGCAAGGCCCGGGCCGAGACCGCAGCGCTTTGATCACCTGATCATGGCGATCCACACACAGGGCACTTCGGATCACGCGCCACGCTCAGCACACGCATCCGCATCGAACGAAAATCAATCGCCACCATCCGGCCCGCGAGTGATTCGCCGAGTCCAGTGATGAGCTTGATCACTTCCATCGCTGCAATGCACGCTGCCGTGCCGGACACGGCACCAAACACCGGAAACTCGCGCGTCCACCATGCTGGCGGCTCGGGCGTCACGCAAGCAAGGCAGGCCGTCTCGCCGGGCTTGGTCACCATGACCATCGCTTCCATGTCATGCATCGAGCAATGCACGACCGGCTTGCCCTGACGCACCGCCTCACGATTCATCAAGAGCCGCTCCTCGAACAACGGTGCAGCGCTCACCACGACGTCGGCACCAGCGACGAGCGTGGCGGCGTTGGCTTCACACACGTTGTTAGGCACCCCCTCGACCTCGACGTTGGGATTCAGCTCGCGCAAACGACGCACCGCCGAGTCCACACGCGGCTGACCGATGTGATCGGTAGTCATGAGCAACTGACGGTTGAGGTCGTTGCGCCGCAGGTCGCCTCCATGGGCAATGATGATCCGCCCGAGCCCAGCGGCCGCGAGTTCCAGCGCCACCGTGCCCCCTACCCCGCCGCAGCGCGAGATCAGCACGCTCGTGGCTTTCAACTTCCCCTGCCCCGCCTCGTCGAAGCCAGGCGTCCACAGCTGCCATTGATAGCGCTCGCGCTCTTCGTCCGTCAGCTCCGCGCTCATTGAATGGCTCCAGCTTCGAGTTGGATCACACGATCTGCCAATGCGGTCGCCTCAGCGCGATTGTGCGTCACATGCAGCACCGTCACACCCGTATGCGTGCGCACGGACACCATCAGTGCGTGCATCTCCTGCCGCGTTTCGTCATCGAGCGCACTGAAGGGCTCGTCCAGCAGCAGCACCTTCGGCTTGAACGACAAAGCACGCCCCAGTGCTGTGCGTTGCGCTTCTCCACCACTGAGCATCGTCACCCGACGATCCAGCAGACGACTGATGCCCAGCCACTCCGCCACATCATGCACGCGAGCATCGCGTTCAGCCTTCGCCACGCCACGCACCTTGAGTGCAAAGCCCACATTCTCCCGCACCGTCATCGTCGGGAACAAGGCAAGGTCCTGCGGCACATAGCCCACCCCGCGCTCCGCCGGAGCAAGACGCGTGACGTTGCGCCCGTCCATCAGGATGTCACCGCTCGTCACCATTCGCAGACCCGCGATGGCCTCCAAAATCGTCGTCTTCCCCTGCCCCGTGCGACCCATCAATGCGACGTATTCGCCGTGCTGCAAGGACAGCGACACATCGCGCAACGCGAAGCTGCCACTCACGATGGAGATGTTCTTGAGTTCAATCATGCACGTCTCTCCACTCCCAATCCACGCAGCACCAGCAGCACCACAAGCGCGACCGCTACCATCAGCAGCGACACCGCCACGGCGCTCTCCAGATTGCCCACGCTGAGTTCCAGAAACACCGTGGTCGAAAGCACCTCCGTGCGCATTCGCGTGGCACCGGCGAAGACCAGGATCGGTCCGAATTCGCCCAGGGATCGCGCCCAGGCAATGGTGAACGCCGCGATCATCCCGCGCCACGCCTGCGGCAAGGCCACACGCCAGAACGCCTGCGCCTGCGAGCAGCCCAACGTGAGCGCTACCAGTTCCGCACGCGGATGAATCTGATCAAAGGTCACGCGCATCGTGCGCACCGCAAAAGCTCCCGCCACCGCGAACTGCGCAAGGATCACCGCCGGCACGGCATACGTCACCGACCACCCGAGATTCGAGCGCAGCCAGTCCTCCAGCTTCACGCCATTGACCGGCAGATGGAACAGGATCAACAAGCTGAGCCCCACCACCAGCGGCGGCAGCACCACTGGAATCTCGACAAGCGCATCCACCAGCCACTTGAGCCGGAAGCGATAACGCGCCAGCACGAACCCCAGCGGCACCGCCACCAGCATCGACAGCACCGCCGCCGCTGTGCAAGTGCCGAGCGTGAGCCAGATCGCATGAACGATCTCCGGCTTGCCCAGCAGTTCCGCCAGCTGACCCCACGAAGAATAAGCCAGATCCGCCGCCAGCAGCAGCACCACGAGCACAACATAGCTCCCGCCCAGCACGAACAAGGTGCTGCGGAAAACTTTGTCGGAAGTGGAAGATGGAAGCATTTGAAATTAATCTGCGGCACGAACAAAGAGCGATGCAAGCATCCGATTCCCCACGGGATCAAGAACTCTGAACCATTCCTCGCTCTGTGTAGCGAAGTTCCCGGAAGTAGCAAAACAGGAATGCCGTCGCCATCAGTGAAGGCAAGGATGCGATGGCGTGCATGATCTCAAAGCCTAAGTCGGGAAAATCCGGACTCAGCTTATTCAAGAATCCCTTGTTGAAGCCGACCACCGTGTTGGGCAGAAAGCTGAACACAACAAACGCCAGACTCACGCGGCCCAGGTGAGACCAGAAGTCACTCACCATGAGCGCCGCACTCCGCTTCATCGCATCCATGGCAGAGAGGTCCTCCCGCACACAAGCCACATCAGCCACCGCATACCGAGTCAAGATCATCAGACCGGGAAGCACAAAAGCGATGCAGCCGATCATCATCGGAATCGTCACGATCACGCTGATGAGCAACAGGCGAAAATAGAATGTTCCACCTCGACTTAGAAGCCGCCCAAGAGGCATTGGTGCCCCGGCTTGAACTGAATCCAGTTGGAGGACGCACAACGTATTCAGCGCATTGTTCAGGATCAAGACCACCACAAAGTTACCAATCGCGACCATCACAGCGAACCGCCCCCCCTCCTCAGCAAGAAAGCCCAGACTTCCCGCCACAAGGTGGGTCAAAACTTGCTCGATGATTTGGATGCCAATCCACAAAGGCAGCAGTGAAGGCAAAGCCTTCGCCAAGAGGTGCCACCCCTCTCGCAACAAGTGGCCAAACTCGACCACGCCCGAGGCGTTGTCTTTGCCAGATGCCACTGGCAACTGACCACCTTGATGCAGTAACTCGACGGCCCGGTCCTTGTAAGCAGCACCGACTCGATAGCCTCCGAGTTCGACCATCTCCGATCGTCGGCACGTATCTCCTGAGTAGGCGCAGATCTCCCATGTGTCGCCATCTGGCAAAGGGACGTGCAATTGCTCTGCCAGATCAGTGGCGAGAATCGAGATCCAGTCCGTCCACCCTGGACGCCAAACACTGGTGTCTGCGGTGATCACACCTTCCCGACAGAGTTTTTCCAACTCTGCCAGTTCAACAGGCCCCTGCTGAACACCGCCATTCGAGTAATGCCACATGCAAAAGAGGGCCTAGAAATCCGTGTCCTTGCCGTCCAGGTTCAGTTCCTTGATCCACGCGTTGCGGTAGCGGATGTCGTGGCCTTCGCACTGGAGTTTGAGCCCTTGAGGCGTGTCGGTGATGCCTTTGCCACCGTCGTTGCCGCCATCGACCCCGGAGTTCGGACCGCCCCAGACCTTGTTGATCTGCACCTTGTCGTGAACCTTCTTGCCATTGAAATACATGCTCACCATCGCCTTCTCGGTGAGCTTGCCATCCTTGAAGCGAGCAGCGCGGAAGACGATGTCGTAGCTGTTCCACTTGCCGATGCCATTGAAGGAGTCATAGGGCGACTCGGTTTCATTGATCACCGCGCCCATGCCATGCGGCGTCTTCACGCCTTCCTGGATCTGGATTTCGTAGCGGTTCTGGAGATACACCCCGCTGTTGCCCTTCTCTTTGGTGACAAGGAATTCAATGTGCAGGCGGAAGTCGCGATACGGCTTCTTGGTCACGATGTCGGCTGCGCCATACTTGCCACCGTCAGCGGCGCGATCATCCGTCATGAGGCAGGTGCCGCCATCCACGGGGTCTTCGACGATTTTCCATTTGATCGGCAGCGAGGAGCCGAAGCGAGGTCCCTCCCAGTAAGTCCACTTCTCATCCAGCATCGCCCGTGTGCCGTCGATGATCACCTCTGCTCCTTCGATCGGCTTGGCCCCGAGGCCAATGGACTTGTCTTGGGCGACGAGCGAGGTCGCGATGAGCAGGAGCGGAAGGATGGATTTCATAGAGCGTAAAAGTGCGCGCTTATTACCGTCGCGACCGCTGATTTCTAGCCTCGATTCTCGCAGCCGGTTAGATGTGCCTGACGCGATGATACCAGGATGGGCGAACGCGGATGAAATCGCGCCGCTTCTCCGCCTTCACACTTCGGCGTGGATCAAAGAAGAAGAGCCCTTCATCGTCCACGGCGGAAACCACCCAGTGCCACTCCTCGATACCATTGCGGAGCTTGCGCTGCACGGCTACGAGCGCACCGGGTGGCACGCGCCTCCAGGTGCGGCATTGCACTTTGCGCCCCAGTTGCAGACCAATCGGCTCCATCATGTCGCGCAGGTCTGCGGCGTGCGTGCGATGGCTGCCTTCCCACTCATCCTTGCCGAAAACTTCATGCCCCAGACGCATCGCATCGTGAAACCCCAGTCCGGCCAGCATTGCCACGCAAGCCACTCCGCAGGAGGTGCCGCTCTGCTGCACCACGCGTCGCAACCGCCGGTCACGACGCTGGCGGACGATCTGTCGGAGGGTTCGGAGGGGGGCAGTCATCAAGTGGTCTTCGGTGTGTGGGGCACCAAAATATCAGGGGCCTGGATGTGTTGCTTGACGCGTTTCGCCGCTTCCTTGGAGAAGACCTCCTGGCTGCGGACTGGCTTTGCGGCACTGGTCACGGCTTTGTAAACGCCATCGGACTGGAGCGCGCGGGCGTTCGTCGTGTCGGAGAAAAAGGTCTCCATGATGCTGAGGAGTCGCTTGCGGGCGGCACTGTCGGCGATGGGAACAAGGAGTTCCACGCGCTTCGAGAGATTGCGGCTCATGAAGTCGGCGCTGGCAATGAAGACCACGGGAGCGCCGCCTTGCTTGAAGGCAAAGATGCGGGCGTGTTCCAGGTGGCGGTCGATGATGCTCACGACCTGGATGTTCTCGCTGAGGCCCTTGACGCCAGGACGCAGACAGCAAATGCCACGAACGTTGAGGCGGATCTTCACGCCCTTTTGTGAGGCCTTGTAGAGCGCGCAGATCATCTCGTGATCTTCGAGTGCGTTCATCTTGTGCATGATCTCGCCAGGCTCTCCCTGAGCGGCGCGATCAGCTTCGCTGTCAATCATGGTGATCAAGCGCTCGCGCAGGCCGAAGGGCGCCATCGAGAGCTTCTCGAAGTGCTGGAAGCGCGAGCGACCAGTCACGGTGTTGAAGAACGCGGAGGCGTCGCTGCCGTAATCAGGGCGGCAGGTGAGGTAACTGATGTCGGTGTAGAGCTTGGACGTGGCCTCGTTGTAGTTGCCTGTTCCAAAGTGCATGTAGCGAACCATGTGCCCGGCCTCACGACGCATCACGAGGCAGATCTTCGCGTGCGTCTTCAGCCCGCGCACTCCGTAGATGATCTGGGCTCCGGCTTCGATGAGATCCTCCGCACGCTCGAGGTTCCGCTCCTCGTCGAAGCGCGCCTTCAACTCAACCAACACGGTCACATGCTTGCCTGCCTTTGCCGCCTTGATCAGAGCGTTGATGACGCGGCTGTTCTTCGCGGTGCGATACAGGATCTGCTTGATCGCCACGACGTCGGCATCGCTGGCCGCCGTCTCCAGCAGTTGCAGCACCGGATCGAAGCTCTCATAGGGATGATGCAGGAGAATGTCCTTGCGACGAATCGCGTCAAAGATGCTTTCGCCGGGCTCGATGGATGTGCTGGGCTTGCCTTCCCAGGGCTCCACCTTGAGTTCATCGAAACCCGAAAGGCCCACGATGCTCCAGTAGGAACGAAGATCGAGTTCGCCCGGAATGGCATACACCTGGGCACTTCGCTGGCCGCCGAGCTGGCGCACGCTGCGCTCCAGGGACTTGGGCGCGCCTTGCTCGATCTCGATGCGAATGGTCGGACTATTGAGCCGCTTATCGAGCACCTCCTCCATTTCGGAAGCAAGGTCGTCGCCGCCTTCCTCGTCCACCGCGATGTCTGTGTTGCGACTGATACGGAAACGGGCCACGCCTTTGACCTTTTCGCCAGGGAAGTAGTGGTGCGCGAACAGCTCCACGAGGTCTTCCAGATTCACGTAAGCATGCGCACCGGCCTCGGCATCCGGGATGGTCACATGCCGGGGCAGTGAAGGCGGTAGCACGAAGAGCACCTCGCGGTCCTCCGCGTCCTCAGAGCCCACCTGGAACAGCAGCGCAATCTGCAAGGCGGGCAGCGAGGTGATACGCTCCACATCCACCGGCGAGAGCACCGGGAAGACATGCTCCATAAAGTGATCCTGGAGCAGCGTGCGCTGATGCGGCGAGAGTTCCGCCGCTCTCATGCGACGGATGCCGTGCTGGCGCAGCTCGGGCAGGAGGGTGTTGTTGAGGATGAGATACTGACGGGCAACGAAGTCCGCCACGCGCTCGCGAATCTTCTCCAATTGCTGGGTGGGCGTCATGCCGGACTGATCTTTCCCACGCTTACCCTGCTCCTTCATGAGCTGTAGTCCGCCCACGCGCACCATGAAGAACTCATCGAGATTCGAGGCCGTGATGGCGAGGAACTTCACCCGCTCCAGCACGGGCAGTCCAGGCCGTGAGGCCTCCTCCAGCACTCGCTCATTGAACGCCAGCCATGACAGCTCACGATTAATGAAATGCTCCTCGGCTATGGTGACGGGCGCAACAGGCGCAGGGATGTTTCTTGGCATGACGGTTCACCCTTTCCCTCGGAACACGCCTTCGCCAAGTAACGATTGTCACTTCATCGCACTTGCCGCCTCGGCCTCGCAGACCTCCAGGGCCGCCACGCCATCCTCGGCGGTCACCACCGTGGGCTGCGCACCGGCCTTGATCGCGGCGATCAGATGCTGAATCTGCGCGACGTGTCCGCTGGGACCCTCGCACTGGATCGTTTCCTTGGTCCCGTTTTGAGACACCTGGAGCATCGCGTCCGAGCGGGCCAGATCGTAGTCCGCCGTCGCGTGCTCAAAGTTCACCACGTAGGCCATGCGAAAGCCAAAACCCTTCGCCATCGCCCAGGAGCCCTCGGCGTGAACCAACACTCCGCTGTCATAAACGTAGCGGGTGAGGACGTGGTCGATGCAGCCGCTCACCTTCGTGTAGCCGCAGGACTCGACCTTGGCAGGCGGGCCAAAGACGTAGCGGACGAAGTCGGTGTCGTGAATGTGCAGATCGAGCAGCGCTCCGCCCGACTTTGCCCCATCGAAGAAGAAGCTCTGGCCCCAGGCGGGCGGCTCGGCGATGCGGGTGAACTTCGCACTCAGCACGCGACCGTAGCGCCCACTGGCCACGGCTTCCTTCAGCCAAGCCCACTCTGGCCAGAAGCGCAGGCACATGGCGGGCATCAATATCTTGCCCGTGGCACGCGCCACATCGGCCATGGCACGGGCATCCTCCGAGGTGCGCGCCATCGGCTTCTCGCACAGCACATGCTTGCCCGCCTGGAGCGCCGCAATGACCAGCTCGCGATGAGTGTGCGTCGGCGTGCAGATGTCGATGAGGTCGATCTCGGGATCGGCCAGCATCTCATCGAAACTCCGAAACGCCTTGGTCGTCGTCATGTCCACCTTCAGCGGCGCATCGGTGCCCAGATTGCCCGACACATCGGTGAAGTCGCCATCCAGGTGACGCCCGCTCGGATTGCACAGCGCGGCGAGGCGCGCATCCGCAGCACACTCCAGCCACGCCTTGATGTGCGTGGCACCCATGAAGCCGAGCCCGATGATGCCGACATTGATCATACGCGCTTCACCGCCTCCACGAGAGGTTTCACAAAGGCACCCACCTTCTCCGCCACGTCGGCCTCGGCACCGTGTTTCTCGATCAGCTTCACAATGGCGCTGCCCACCACCACACCGTCCGCCATGCCTGCGACGGTCGCGGCTTGCTCGGGATTCGAGATGCCAAAGCCCACGCAGACAGGAACGTTGGTCGCCGCTTTGATGCTCGCCACCATCTCACCGATGCCCGTGGCGATGGTGCTCTGTGCCCCCGTCACGCCCTCACGGCTCACATAATAAATGAAACCTTCCGCCCTGGCGGCGATCACTGGCACACGCTGCGCCGGTGTGGTGGGCGCGATCAACCGGATATGCGCGAGGTCAGGACAGGGCTTGAGTTCCGCATTCTGATCCGCCTCGTCATGCGGGAGGTCCAGCACCAGCACTCCGTCCGCACCCGCCGCCGCCGCATCGTGATGGAACCGCTCGTAGCCGTAGGTATAGACGGGATTCAGATACGTGAAGAGCACGATGGGCACCTGCGAGTGCAGGCGGATGGTCTTGATCATCTCCAGCACCTTCGGCGTGGTGGTGCCACTGCGGATCGCACGGTCGGCAGCCATCTGATTGACGATGCCATCAGCCAGCGGATCGGAAAATGGCAGGCCCAGTTCAACGACATCCGCCCCCGCTGCATCCAGCGCCCTGACGATTTCCACCGTCTTGTCCAGCGTGGGATCGCCAGCCGCGATGTAGGCCACGAAGGCGCGTTGGTTGGAGGCTTTGAGGGCAGCGAAGCGGGCGTCGAGTCGGTTCATGGGAAGCAAGCCGTTCCATTGCACAGGATCGGTGGAGAAGTCGAGAGATTCTAGGTTGGTCATTCGCCCTTCATCCTTCATTAGCTGGCCCGCCATGTGCTGTGTTTTTTTCGGAGTAGCCGGCTGCCTCGCTAAGGAGTCATCCTTCATTAGCTGGCCCGCCATGTGCTGTGTTCCCGTGTTGACTCCCCCTGATACTTCTCTAACAGACATCCACCCATGAGCACCGAAGCCACGCCGCACGCCAAGCCGATCTACAATGTGAAGAACCCTTTCATCGCCACGGTGAAGACGGCCTACGACATCAGCGGCCCCGGTGCGCCCAAGAACACCCGCCATTACGAACTCGACCTCGCGGGCTCGGGCCTCGAATACATCCCTGGCGATTCCCTGGCTGTGCAGCCCGCCAATGATCCCGCGCTCGTCGCCGACACCCTCGCCGCTCTCGGATTGACCGGCGATGAGATCGTCAAGCATGCCAAGAATGGTGCCGATGTGCCCCTGCGGCAGACTTTGATCGAGGCCAATTCCCTCACCGAAGTCGATACCAAGCTCGTGAAGGCTATCGTGGAAAAAACCGGCGGTGCCTCACCCCTCGCCGCCTTCATTGCCCCGGAGGCCAAGGACGAACTCAAGAAGTATCTCTGGGGCCGCTTTGTGATCGACCTTCTGCTCGAAAACCCCACCGCCAAGTTCGAAGCCCAGGAGTTCGTCAGCTTGCTCAAGAAGCTCAACATCCGTCTCTACTCCATCTCCTCCAGCCTCAAGGCCAACCCCGAGGAAGTCCACCTCACCGTCGCCACCGTTAAATACACCAGCCATGGCCGCGAACGCGGCGGTGTGGCCTCCACCTTCCTCGCTGAGCGCGTCACCTTGAACGAGACCCGCATCCCCATCTTCGTGAACGCGGGCAAAGGCTTCCGCCTTCCCGATCCGAGCGAAGACGTGCCCGTCATTTTCTGCGGTCCCGGCACTGGCATCGCTCCCTTCCGCGCCTTCCTCCAGGAGCGCAAAGTGACCAACGCCAAGGGCAAGGCCTGGCTCTTCTTTGGCGAAGTCAGCGAGAAGACCTGCTTCTTCTACAAGGACGAGTTTGAAGGCTACCTCGCCGACGGCACCCTGAGCAAGCTTACCACCGCCTGGTCCCGCGATCAGGCTGAGAAGATTTATGTGCAGCACAAGATGCTGGAGCATAGCGCCGAGCTGTATGCCTGGCTCGAGCAGGGAGCGATCTTCTACGTCTGCGGCGATGCCTCGCGCATGGCTGGCGACGTGGATAAAGCCTTGCACACCATCATTGAAAAAGAAGGCGGCAAGACTCCCGAAGAAGCCATCGCCTACATGGCCGCCCTCAAGGAAGCCAAGCGCTATCGCCGCGACGTGTATTGATCGTCGTTCTTGATGCGCGTGGAGAGTCTGCCAGCGTCGAAAGGACACCGTTTGAACGGGCGTAGTGGAGGCCCGTTCAATCATGATCCCCTCGGCCTCCTCCATGTCCCGTCGCCAGATGTTGCGCGCTGCCTCGTGCGGCTTTGGCTACCTCGCGATGTCAGGCATCGCGGGAGCAGCATCCACGCTTGAGGCGCGTCCACCGCGACTTCGCGCTCGTGCGCAACGCGTCATCTTTCTGAACATGGCAGGTGGTCCAGCCCAGATGGACACCTTTGACTACAAGCCGCAGGTGGGAAAGAAACCACACGCGGGCTCGGTCGCTGCATTCAAGCGTCGCGGCCAGAGCGGGCTGTGGGTTTCAGACTTGCTGCCCAACATCGCTCGCCACGCGGACAAGCTCTGCGTGCTCAATGCCATGACGGCGGACACCAGCATCCATGCGCAATCCATGCTGCAACTGCACACGGGCGACCGGCTGCGTCCTTGCCCCAGCATGGGTGCCTGGGTGGCGTATGGTCTCGGCACCGAGAATTCGAACCTGCCCGGCTTCATCAGCTTCAATACGGCCAAGCCCTCCGAATACGCTGCCGCGCAATTGCCTCCGGTTTATGGAGGCACACCCATCGGCATCAATGGCGAGGACATGAGCAAGGCCACGATCAGCAACATTCAGGGCGATCATCTGCCGCTCGCGGTGAAGCGTCGTCAACTGGATCTGATCCAGACGCTGAATCGCGATCACCTCGCGCCGCGTGCGGATGATGAGCGCCTGGAGGGTGTGATTCAAACGTTGGAGTTGGGCTTCCGCATGCAGGCCGCAGCTCCCGATTTGCTCGATCTCAGCACCGAATCCAAGGCCACGCTGGAACGTTATGCGGTGGGCAAGAACTACCCTGCGGGCACCTGCAAGGCGAGCGACTTCGGCCGCCAGTGCCTGCTCGCGCGACGCTTCTGCGAAGCGGGTGTGCGCTTCATCGAGATCACGCATGGCAGCTGGGATCAGCACACCGATCATCGTCGCGATCTCACGGCCAACTGCGCCACCACGGATGCTCCCATCGCCGCGTTGCTCGATGATCTGGATCAACGCGGCCTGCTCGAAGACACGCTCGTCGTGTGGGGTGGTGAGTTTGGTCGTCCAGGCCTCACGCCCGGACAGGACAAAGATCAGACTGGTCATCAGCACCGCGCCTTCACCTTCTGGCTCGCTGGTGGTGGAGTGAAGGCCGGTCACGTTCACGGCAGCACCGACGACACAGGGAGTAACCCCGCCGATGGCAAGGTCCACTTCCGCGATCTCCA
>CAUJJC010000165.1 GCA_963204975.1 Verrucomicrobiota bacterium
CTGGAGCATCGTGGATCGCATCTTTGACACGTATCGCGAGCAGGGCGTGAGGCCATATGTGCAGATCGGCTTTATGCCGCAGGCGCTTTCGGTTAAACCGGAGCCGTATCGGCATCGCTTCCCGGATGCGAAGTATGAGGAACTGTTCGGCGGCTGGGCGTATCCGCCGAAGGACTTCGCGAAGTGGGAGGAGCTCGTTTTTCAATGGGCCAAGCACTGCGCCGAACGCTACGGCAGCGATGAAGTGCTGCGCTGGTATTGGCAGACGTGGAACGAGCCCAACATCGACTACTGGCGCGGCACGCGTGAGGAGTTCTTCAAGCTGCACGACCACGCCATCCATGCCGTGCGTCGCGCCATTCCAGGAGCCAAGGTCGGCGGACCAGATCTCGCCGGCGGCAAGGGCGGCGACTTCCTCGAAGCCTTTCTCAATCACTGTCTCAAGGGCCGAAACCGAGCCACCGGTGAAACCGGCACGCCACTCGATTTCATCTCCTTCCATGCCAAAGGCAGCCCCAAGCAGATCGATGGACATGTGCGCATGGGCATCACCAATCAACTCCGCGAGATCGACGAAGCCTTCGCGGTGATCGCAAGCCATCCGGAGGTCAAAGACAAGCCCATCATCATCGGCGAGTCCGATCCCGATGGCTGCGCCGCCTGCAAGGGCGCGGATCGCGACTATCGCAACGGCACGATGTATTCCAGCTACACCGCCGCCATCTTCCCACGCAAGCTCGACCTCGCCGCGAAGCACGGCGTGAACCTCGAAGGTGCGTTGACGTGGTCCTTTGAGTTCGAAGGCCAGCCTTACTTCGCTGGCTTCCGCTCCCTGGCCACCAACGGCATCGACAAGCCCGTGCTGAATGTCTTCCGCATGCTCGCCCGCATGACCGGCGACCGACTCCGCGTGCAAAGCGATGCCGCCATCCCGCTCGCCGACCTCATCACCACTGGCGTCCGCAGCAAACCCGACATCTCCGCCCTCGCCGCACGCGATGGCAAGCGCATCACCCTCCTCGCCTGGCATTACCACGACGACGACCTCCCCGGCCCCGATGCGGCCCTCACGCTCACTCTCAAAGACACCCCCGCGGGCCATCCCAAACTCACCCGAACGCTCATCGACGAAGGCCACTCAAACTCCTTCATCGCCTGGCAAGCCCTCGGCTCACCGCAAAAGCCCACCGCCGAGCAGATTCGTCTGCTGGAAGAAGCGAGCCGACTCACGCCTGCCTCCGATCAAACCGATCTCAAGTCCGCGAAAGGAAACACCGAAGTCCGCTTCACGCTGGCGCGGCAAGGCGTGACTCTGGTGGAGCTAGAGTGGGAGTAAAAGTGGCTATGGGGTCGCTTCGCGGCTTCGCAGTAGCCGAATCATGTGCGGCACGTGCCAATCTCCACCTTGCCTCCACCCTGCTGGTGCCATAAACTCCGAGCATGAAGACTCTGAGCATCCCATACCCCGAATCGCTTCTCGGTTCCCTGCACGTTTCCGAGGGAGAGTTTGAGCGCGAGGCACGCATGGCCATGGCCGTGAAGCTCTTTGACACCGGCAGGCTCAGCTCCGGCCAGGCTGCCGACCTCGCGGACATGCCCCGAGTGCATTTTCTCTATGAACTCGGGCGTTGGGGCGTCTCGGCCTTGCAGACGAGTGAGGACGAGTTGGAGAGTGACCTGAACGTCGCCCGCACCCTCCATGACCGTCATCAACACTAGCCCGGCCATTCATCTCCATGCCGTCTTGCCGGGAGGGCTGAGTTCGCTCGCAAAATTGATTGGTGAAGTCATCGTGCCGTGGGAAGTCGGGCAAGAACTTGCCGCTGGTCATGCCAAAGATGCCACTTGGCAGGAAATCCAATCGCTGTCCGGCATCGTCCATCGTTCGAAAGCGATCACAGTCCATCCACTGCTCTCGACCCAGATCGACATGGGCGAGGCTGCCGTGATCCAGACTGCTCTCGATGAAGCGCACGACGCCGTCATTCTCGATGACCTAAAAGCCCGCCGCATCGCCCTCACTCTCGGCCTCCAAGTCACGGGCACGCTTGGCATTCTCCTTCAAGCCAAACAATCGGGTCTGCTGCCATCCGTGAGTGCAGCTATCACCCTCCTCGAGAAGCGCGGCATGTGGATTGCTCCAGCCTTAGCAGCCAAGGCGATTTACCTCGCGGGTGAGTGAGGCTGCTGCTGGCTGAGCCTCAATCAGCGTCGAAGTGAAAGTCGCAATCATGTGATTCCTGTGTCCAAAAGGGGCTATCTCAGACCTTTATTCATGCCTCATGAAGTCTCTCCTCCTCGCTCTCCTCGCTTGTCTCACGTTCACCGCCTCCGCAGCTCCATTCGAGGCCGATCTTTGCATCTACGGCGGCACGAGTGCGGGTGTGATCGCGGCAGTGCAAGCCTCGACGATGGGAAAGAAGGTCATTCTCGTCGAGGCGGGGAAGCATCTCGGTGGCATGAGCGTGGAAGGGCTCGGCGGCACGGACATCGACAACCAGCCGTTTCGGAACAGCCCGGCGGTGGGCGGACTGGCGCTGGAGTTTTATCGACGCATCAACGCGCACTGCAATCGCTCGGCGAAGTTTGAGGCCATGCTCGCGGCAGGTGGCAAGGACACGTCGCTCTGGCGCTTCGAGCCGCATGTGGCGGAGGCGGTTTGGGAGGCGTGGGCGAAGGAAACGGGCATCACGGTGCTGCGCGGGCATCGTTTGAAGGAAACGGCGGGCGTGACGAAGGACGGCGCGCGCATCACGGCACTGCATTTTGAGAATGGAGCCGAGGTGCGGGCCAAAGTGTTCATCGACGCGACCTACGAGGGCGATCTGCTGGCGTTTGCAGGTGTGAGCTTTGCCGTGGGTCGCGAGGGCAACGCCAAGTATGGCGAGACGAACAACGGCATCCGCACCGACACCACGCACAAGCAGCACGACAAGCCGATCGATCCCTACAAGACACCCGGCAATCCGAAGAGCGGGGTCATCTTTGGCGTGCAGGACGAGCCGCTCGGCGAGCACGGCGCGGCGGACGACAGCATCCAGGGCTACTGCTTCCGCCTCTGTCTGACGAAGACTCCCGCGAACCGCCTCGCGATCACGAAGCCCGCGAATTTCGATCCCACGCACTATGAGATGCAGCGACGCTACCTCGCCGCGGGCGGCGTCATCAGCCCGCCGCATGCCGCAGTGCCGAATGGCAAAAGCGATCCCGGCACTTGGCACTCGCTCGCGTCGAACTTCACCGGCTGGAACCATCGCTACCCCATCGCCAGCTACGCGGAGCGTGAGACGATGCTGCGCACGAGTCGCGACTACATCCACGGCCTGTATTGGTTCATGGCGCACGACGAGGCCGTGCCCGCAAAACAACGCGAAGCCTGGGCCGCGTGGGGCCTGTGCAGAGACGAGTTCACCGACAATGGCGGCTGGCCGCGTGCTTTTTATGTCCGCAACGGCCGCCGCATGATCGGCGACTTCGTTTTGACCGAGGCGCAGCTTCGCAAAGCGAACCCCGAGCCCGTGAACGACAGCGTCGGCCTCATCTGGTGGCCGCCGGACTTCCACAGCGCCCGCTGCCTCGTCAAAAACGGCCGGGTGTGGAATGAAGGCGCCGTCTTCAATGTCTCCAAAGAGCCCGACTGGATCCCCTGCGGCATCCCGTATCGCTGCCTCGTGCCAAAAGTCGCCGAATGCACAAACCTCCTCAGTCCCACCTGCCCCTCATCGAGCTACGTGGCCTACGGCGCCTATCGCATTGAGTTCACCTTCATGGTCGCCGCCCAATCCGCCGCCACAGCCGCCGTGATGGCGATGAATGCCGACTCCTCGGTGCAAAGCGTGGACTACAAGCAACTGCGCGAGCGCCTTCTCGCGGACAAACAGGTGCTGGAAG
Organism: Verrucomicrobiota bacterium; assembly: GCA_963204975.1. Lineage (GTDB taxonomy): Bacteria > Verrucomicrobiota > Verrucomicrobiia > Verrucomicrobiales > Verrucomicrobiaceae > JAEUHN01. Next base: position 3,892 of record CAUJJC010000165.1, read on the forward strand.
TGCCGGCGAAGTGATGGAGCGCAGTGTAGCGGTGACAAGTCAGAGCAGCCGCGACGAGGTTGCCGGCATCAGTGTGACATTGGGTGAGAATGCTTGTTATGCCGTGTGGCATCAGGATTTGTGAAAGCAGAAAGAGTCTCACGCCAAGGCGCTAGTCCAGACAGCTCTGGGAACCTTGGTGTCCTTGCGGGAGTGATTTTTGGACATCTGTCTTTTCATGGTCGTGGTGATGAGCGGTAGGATTCTTGGGGCACTGGTGTGATACTCTCGTTCATCGTGGGTATGGATGATCATATCGTCTTAACTTGGCTTTGTTAAAGCCTCATCAGAGAGTGATGGGCGTCGAGTTCAGCTTGCTGCAAGCCTTGTAAATCAATCGATCCAGGCTGGTGGAAAAACTTGGCACGGCCCCTGCTTAGAACCTTTATGACCGTTCTCGCGGCCGATTAACATCAAACTCAACCTGCTCACACTCCATGCTAACAACCACTCATAAAAGTCCCAGAAACTTCGCAGCACTTGTTGCTGCAGGTTTGATGCTCGGGCTCACCAGTGCGGGATCACTGCTCGCACAGACGGAGCCCGCACCTGCACCGGCCCCGGCTGCCGCTCCGGCGGCCCCCGCAGCTCCAGACGCGCCCAAAGAGCCTACGCTCGAGCAACGGATCGCGGACATCGAAGCCTACATGAACAACGGAGCCCGCACGCCTGATGTGGCTTCCAAAGTTGCAGGTCCTGGTCCAGGCCACAACGCTTGGCAGATGGTCAGCACAGCGTTGGTGCTGTTCATGACGCTTCCTGGTCTTGCATTGTTCTATGGTGGTCTGGTCCGCAGAAAGAACGTTCTGTCTGTGATCGCCCAGTGCATGGGCATTGCTGGTCTGGTGACGATTCTTTGGTGGGCATGTGGATACAGCCTCTCGTTCGGTGGATCGGGTGCCTTTATCGGTGACTTCACTTACGCTCTGCTTAATGGTGTTGAACCCGGCAAGGTGGGTGCTGGCTATCACTGGATCAGCGACAGCATGTGGGCCATGTTCCAGTTGACCTTCGCCATCATCACTCCTGCTCTGATCTTGGGTGCGATCGCTGAGCGTATGAAGTTCATCGCAGTGTTGGTTTTCGTCACGTTGTGGATGTTCGCTGTCTATTTCCCCTTCGCTCACATGGTCTGGTCCACATCGGGCTTCATGTGCGGTCCGCTGAATCCGAACGCTACGATCAAGGCTATCGACTTCGCAGGTGGCACAGTCGTTCATATGACTTCAGGTTGGAGCGCACTGGTGCTCTGCATACTTCTTGGCAAGCGCAAAGGCTACGGCAAGGACCCTATGGCTCCTCACAGTATGGTTCTTTGCGCCATCGGCACAGGCATGCTCTGGGTTGGCTGGTATGGCTTCAATGCTGGTTCTGCTCTTGGAGCTGACGCGATTGCCTCCAATGCTTTCACCACCACGACTCTCGCTGCCGCTACTGCTGGTTTTGTCTGGGCAGTTCTTGAATGGATTCTTCGTGGCAAGCCGAGCGTGCTCGGTTTCTGCTCGGGCATCGTTGCTGGTCTTGTGGTTATCACTCCAGGTTGCGGCTTTGTCACTGCTACTTCGTCGGTCATCATTGGTGTGCTTGCAGGTGCGATTCCTTTCCTGGCCTGCGCTTACCTCAAGAAGATGCTGGGTTATGATGATGCCCTCGACACCTTCGGTGTCCACGGTGTAGGCGGCACGTTGGGTGCTTTCCTGACAGGCGTTTTCGCTGATGAGAAGGCCAATTCAGTGGTTGCTGGCCTCAAAGACGGCCTGATAGGTGCCCAGATCAAGGCGATCATTCTTACCATTGTATGGAGTGTGGTGGCAACGGTCGTCATCGCATTCATCACGAAGGCCATCGTTGGGCTCCGTCCTGATGCCGAAACTGAAACTACGGGTCTCGACCTCACCGAACATGGTGAAGCTGGTTACGAGCACTAAACATTTCAAGACCTGAGCGAGGTCTTGCGAGCAAACAGGGGCCGGAGCGTGGTTGGCGCTCCGGCCCTTTCGTGTCTGGATACGGGGTGGGGGAGGGAGGGGTGCAAGAATGCTGCCGCAGCGCACGAAATCCTGGGCCACCATCATGAAGTCGCTATCCACCACCTTGCTCATTCTTCTTTCGTCCGTCGCTCTCCATGCCGAGCCGCCTGCGGGCTTCCGTGTCTTGTTCAATGGCAAGGATTTGTCCGGCTGGTATGGGCTGAATCCGCATAACGTGGCGAAGCTGACCGGCGAGAAGAAGGACGCGAAGCTCAAGCAGGAGCGTGAGGAATTCTCAAAGCACTGGCGCGTGGAGAACGGTGAGCTAGTCAATGCGGGCACCGGACCCTACGCGACCACAGACGAGGAGCTGGGCGACATCGAATTGCGCATCGAATACAAGACGGTGGCCAAGGCGGACAGCGGCATCTACCTGCGTGGCTGCCCCCAGGTGCAGATCTGGGACAAGAACCAGGTCTTTGATCCCAAGAAGCCGGATCGCAAGCCGCACCTCGGGTCGGGTGGTCTCTTCAACAACACGCCTGGCAAGCCGGGCCGCGATCCGCTGGTGCTGGCGGACAAGGAGTTCGGCGAGTGGAACCAGTTCCGCATCGTCCAGGTGGGGGATCGCACCTGGGTGTGGCTCAATGACAAGCTCGTCGTCGATGGCGCAGTGATGGAGAACTACTGGGACACCAAGCGCGAGACGCCGTTGCTCGCGAAAGGCCCGATCATGCTGCAGACCCACGGAGGGGAGATTCGCTGGCGCAATATCCTGGTGCGCGATATCGGCGCGGACGAGGCGAAGAAGATCCTCGCCACAGGTCCGGCTGCCAAGTAGTGCCGGGGCTCCCGCGCGGACTGTGCGTTCCCTTCACATCTTCGTTTGGCAAGTCCGTGCATCGCGCTACCGATGCGCGCTCCGGGCGAGGGCTTTGTCCTGTGCCCGTCATCTTTATCACTTCGCGTCATGCCTACCTACCACGTCTTCCCCACGCAGCAGCACAATGATCTCGTTCGCGCCGCCTACCTCCATCGCGGCTACACCGCCGCCGAGGCAGAGGACGCCGCACGGTTTTGCGAAATGGCCAGTGCCCATGGCATTCGCACTCACAATGCGATCAAGGCCCTGCACCTGGACCATCTATTCGGCAGCGCCACAGGTGGCTGCAAGCCAGGCGCGGAGATCGAGGTGATCGCGAAGAAGTTCGAGGCCAGCGAGGTCTGGGATGGCAAGCTGAAGCTGGGGCAATCCGTTGCCTTCCGCGCGATGGAGCGCTGCATGGAACTCGCCGACAAATACGGCGTGGGCCAGGTGAGCGTGGACAATGCTTTCCATTATCTCTGGGGCGGTGGCTACGTGATGGACGCGGCGAAGAAAGGCTACATCGCTTACACGAACTGCACTTCCACGCTGGCCGAGGTGGTGCCCTTTGGTGGCAAGTTCCCTGTGCTCGGCACCAATCCTCACTCCTGGGGTCTGCCAACACAGGATGCCTGTGGCTTCCCGATCGTGATCGACTGGGCCACCAGCACCGTGGCGATGGGCCGCGTGCAACAGCTCAAGCGTGAGGGCAAGCCTTTGCCTCCAGGCGCAGCCGTGGATGCGGCTGGCAATCCAACGACGGATGCCAATGAAGCTGCGTGGCTCCTGCCCTTCGGCGCGCACAAGGGCTATGGTTTGTCCCTCCTGATCGAGGTCATGGGTGGCATGATCGGCGGCAGCCTGCCCACGCTTCGCGGCGGCGGCGGTCATCCCGAGATCAAGGCGCAGCCTTTCCCCGCAGGCGAGAAGCGCACGAGCAGCTTCTACTTCCAGGTGATTCATCCCGATGCTATCAGCAGCGGTCTCTTCGCCAAGGGCCGGACCTTTGCGGACAATGTGAAGGCTGTGATTGATGACATCCTCGGCCACGGCAACGAGGGCTGTATGCTCCCCGGTCAGCCCGAGGCGCAGAACGCGGCGCACACAGCGAAGGCGGGCGGTTTGCTCTTCAGCACGGCGGAAGTCGATGCGCTCAATGAGATCGCCCGTGAGGTCGGCTTTGCCGAAGTGAACGCGGCGAGCCTGCCGAGTTACGAGGCGTAAGATGAGGTGCGAAGGCTGCGGCGGCCCATCACCGCAGCTCTCTGCCACTTCTTTCATACGTGACGATGGGAGTTTTTTGTCTTGTCACGTCACGCCTGCCTCTCTAAAACCACCGCGTCTTCGGCTCTGGCAGCGCTTCGCGGTGTCCTGAACCTCCCGACCCTACCAACGATACCATCATACCCTAACATCCACACACACGGAACTCATCTATGAGCGAAAACAATCGAATGCGACTACTTTGGGCTGGCTTCATGGCCATCCTCGCCGCCGGCGTCGGCTTTGCCATCCGCGGCGGTATCTTTGACAACTGGGGCAAGGAATACGGCTTCACGGGCGCACAGCTCGGAGCCATCGGCGGCGCTGGTTTCTCCGGCTTCTGCTTCGGCATCATCATCGGTGGCGTCGTTGTGGACAAGATCGGCTACGGCAAGCTCGTCGCGCTGGCTCTTGTTTGCCATGTGCTCTCGGCTGTCGTCACCTTTTTTGCTAGTAGCCCGGAGAACGCCTACACCTTCCTCTTCTGGGGCATGTTCATCTTCGCGTTTGCGAACGGCACTCTAGAAGCCGTGGCCAACCCGCTGGTGGCGACGCTGTTCCCCGAGAACCGCACGCACTACCTCAACATTCTGCACGCCTCATGGCCTGCGGGCATGGTGCTGGGCGTCGTCGCTGGATGGCTGCTGGACGATATGATGCAGGTGAACTGGAAGATCCAGCTCGCCCTCTACCTGATCCCCACAGCTCTCTATGCATTCATGTTCATGGGCCAGAGCTTCCCGAAATCCGAAGCCGCGGCCAAGGGCACCAGCTTTGTGTCCATGCTCATCCCGGTGGGCATCCTGGGTTCCCTCGTTGCCTGCTATCTGCTGGCTCAATTCTTTGGCGACATCAGCAAGGCCTTTGCCCCAGAATCCGCGAAGCTGATTGGCTGGATCATCGGCGGTGCTTTGCTCGCCCTCGTGGCGGTGATGACCAAGGGCTCCCTTGGCTCCATCATGCTCTTCGTTCTCTTCTTCACTCACGCCCTTGTCGGCGCGGTGGAACTGGGCACAGATGGCTGGATTCAGAACATCACGGGCAATCTCTTCTCCTCTACTCAGGGCAAGATTCTGTTCTTCTGGACCTCGATCATCATGTTCGGCCTGCGCTTCTGCGCTCACTGGATTGAGAACACACTCAAGCTCTCGCCCATCGGCCTGTTGTTGGTCTGCTCGATCACTGCCTTCATTGGCCTCACGCTTGCTAGCGGCATGCAGAGCTTTGCCATGGCACTCGTCGCCCTTGGCATCTACGCTGTCGGCAAGACCTTCTTCTGGCCCACGATGCTCGCCGTTGTCGGTGACCGCTACCCGAACACGGGTGCTGTCGCCATGTCCATCATGGGTGGCATCGGGATGCTTTCCGCCGGTTTGATCGGTGGTCCTGGTCTGGGCTATTGCAAGGACCGCTTCGCTGGTGAGGCTCTCAACAAGGCGGACACCGCTCTGTATGCTGAATACAAGGCCGCTCAGCCCAGCAAGTTCCTCAACCTCGACTTCACGGCTGCCTACGGCCTGGACGGCACCAAGCTGGCTGCCGCCAAGGAAGCCAAGGAGAAGACCCCTCAGCAGCAGACCGTCGTCACCGCCGACCAGGCTGGTGACCGCGCGACGCTCAAGGCGGATGCCTACATCCCGCTGACGATGGCGTTGATCTACCTCGGCCTGCTGCTCTACTTCAAGGGCATCGGTGGCTACCGAGTGGTCAAGATCGACGAAGCTGCGGCTTAATCGGTCGTTCAGATCATTCAATCTCATTGCGACCCGCCCTCACCGGCGGGTCGTTTTGTTTTCAGGACCTGTGAACCTGCCCGAACCGCCTCTTGCATGAGGGCGCTAGCGATTCACAATGCCACCCCTTTTCCCATGACCGAATTCGCCTTCTTCCGCCTCCCCGATGGACACGCCTGGCTTGGCCTGGGTCCGTTCGCGGAGCACGCGGAAATGCCAGCAGGCACGGCGTTTTACTGGAACGACTTCGATCTGTCCGACCCGAAGCCCTGGAAGGTGCCCGCGAAGCTGGTGGAGGTGCGCTCAATGGAGGACCTCCAGCCTGTGCTCGGTGACGTCGCTGCCTTGCAGGTGATGTGGGAGAAGCCGCCGACCGAGGGCTTCAAGATGGCCTTCCGGCGCATTCGCCGTGAGGTGCTTGCTGCTCGATTGCAGAAGATGGTGCCGGTGCTTACTGAGCGCGGCAGTGTCTCAGTGGGTCAGCCTGCGGCGTTGCTCAAACAAGTGCTCGCGGCTCCGGCGAATCTCTGGGGCTATGCGCATGTGGGCTCGACGAGTGGGTTCCTTGGTGCCACGCCAGAATTGCTCTTCCGCACCCACGGCACACAGGTGGAGACGATGGCCCTCGCGGGCACGGCGAAACCTGGGGCAGGGGAGTCTTTCCTGACCGACCTCAAGGAGATCGAAGAGCATGAAATCGTTGCTCGTTTCCTGATGGATCGTCTGAGCCCGCTCGGCCCGGTGGAGCGCGATCCACGCGAGGTGTGCGAGACCGCTGGTCTGCGTCATTTCCAGAGCAAGCTACGTGTCACCTCTGGCACTGCGCCGCGACCCGACGACTTGGTTCGCCTGCTGCATCCGACGCCTGCTGTGGGCTGTCTTCCGCGCAGCGAGGAATGGCTGGACCGTCTGCGCGAGTATCGCACGCTGCTGAAGGTGCCGGGTTTCTTCGGGGCTCCGTTTGGGTTCAGCCACGACGGCACGCAGCACTTCGTGGTGTCGATTCGTGGCCTTGGCTGGGAGGGCAATGTCGTTCATCTTCCCTCCGGCTGCGGCATCGTGGGCGGCAGTGCCTTCGATCACGAATGGCGTGAACTCCGTCTCAAACGTGAAGCCGTGGTGCGCCTGCTCGGGTGCGGGTGAGGGATCAAAACCCTCAATCATCTCAGCGAGTGAGCAGCACCTCGAAGCCGAAGATCTCGCGGAAGAGATCGCACTTCGAATTGATGGCAATCTGCTCCACCGTCGTGTCATCGACTCCGGGAGTCTGAATGATGAGGCGGTTGCCTTGCGGACGCAGGTGGATCGTCTTGATGCGCTGGGAGTGGCTGCGATCCAAGGCATCGGCAATGCGCAGGATGGCGGCCAGCTTGAAGACCACCATGCGCTCCTCACGGCTGAGTTCGGAGAAGTGCGGATGATTGGACTCGGGATTGTAGCGGCGATGGTAACGGGCGAGCAAGGCGACGATGGTCCGGTCCTCGGTGCTGATGCCGAACAGCTCCGTGTTGAGGATGAGATACATCGAGTGCTTGTGATGCTCGCGCGCGCTGACGAACATGCCCACCTCGTGCAGGATGGCGGCCACGCGGAGGAGTAGCTCATGCTTGGGTTCCAGGGCGTGGAGGTGGCGCAGCTCACGGAAGATCTGCTGCGCGAAGGTGGCAACGTGCTCGGCGTGCTTGTGGTCGGTCTTGTATTTCTTCGCTAGCTCCTGGGCCGATGACATGATCTCTTCCTGGAAGGTGCCGCTCAGGGAGCCTTCGTTCATGAGGTCCAGGATCAGGTCGCGTTGGAAGTCGCGCGCAGGCACATAGATCATCTCATCACCAAAGCGGCGGGCGAGGGCGAGATTGGTCTGGAGCGCAGGCACGATGCCCTCGCTGCCCGTGTAGTGAACGTGCAGCCGCCGCACGAGCTGGTCGGGCGTTAGTTGGGCGAGTTTCTCTGTGAAGTTGGCCAGCTGGTTTTCCGTGACCGCGTAGGCTCCATGCTTCTCGGCAACGATGTGCGGGGACACGCTCTGAATCTCGGCACCGATGGCGACGTGGTGATGAATCTCCACGCCGGAGAAGTCCTGCGCGAGGTGATCGACGACGCCTTTGATCTGCTCCTCGAAGTGCGCGAGTTTGCGCGGGTTCTCCGCTTCCTCCATCGCGGCCACGGCTTCACGAGCGCGGAAAATGCCCAGGCGATAGCTGGTGTAGGCGGCGATGCGGCCCTTCTTAAAATACAGAGCACGCGTGTTGCCGGGGCCGATGTGGGAGATCATCGTGAGCCCTTCATCGAGCGCGCTGTTTTGCTTCAGCAGGCGCACGGCGGCGAGGTAGATGAGGCGCGTCATTTCGCCCTCATCAAGCAGGCTTACATTGCAGCCGGTGGTGACTTGCAGGCGGTTGAGGAAGACCTCGGGATTGGTCGCTTCGCTGAGGATGTTCGTGGTGTAAAGGCGCACGCGCGAAGCGGGAATCTCATACTCACGAATGCTCTGCATGAAGTCGCGCAAGATGCTCGCCGCCTGCTCCATGGTGCTGCGCGAGATGGTGCCCGTGCGGAAGATGTCGCGCGCGGTGGGCAAAGGTTTGTCCAGGTGCTCCAGCGGCGTGATGGTGCCATCGGCGGCGCGATCACCAATGATGAGCGAGATCGACGCGGCTCCCATGTAGATGAGAGCGGTCTCGTGGCCTGAAAGGTGGCTGCCGCGAGCAGCAGAAAGATCGTGAGCGGGGTCCATGGGGAAAGGGTGAAGTAGGAATGATGAAGGATGAAGAGATACGAAGGCTCATCGCACAGGCGAGAAGCAGATGTTCTTCATCATTCATCCTTTCGATCAAATATCGCCGAACTCTCGGAGATACGCCACGGCTCCAATGGCGACAGCTCCATCTTCGAGCTTGGCGAAGGAATACTTGATGCCCTGGGCCAGTTCGGGGATCGCGTAGCGCTTCACCTCTTCTTTGAGCAGTTCCAGATACAGGTCTTTCATCTCTTCGGCGAGTCCGCCACCGAGGGTGATATGGTCCGGGCCGAAGAGATTGACCACGATCGCGACGCCCATGCCGAGATAACGAATCGCATTTCGGAACATCACGATGGTGCTCTCGTCGCCCGCCTTGAAGGAGCCCGCCAGCGCCTTGCTGCGCATCTCGCGGATGTTGCCCGCCGTGGTGTTTTGCAGATCGGGAGCCTGACCGCGATAGCAGGCGATGGTGCCAGCGGACGCGAGGGCGAGGCGGCTGGTGAGGTCTTCGAGCAAGACGGAGCCGAACTCCGTGGAGCCCAGGTGCGTGCCGGGCAGGAAGATATTGCCCAGTTCCATGCAGGAGATGCTCTTGCCGCGCACGAGCTTGCCCTCATACACGAAGCCCGCGCCGAGTCCGGTGCCGGGGAAAACGCCGAGCAGCGAGCGTGCGCCGCGTCCGGCACCGAGCTTGAACTCGCCGAAGGTGCCTGCGTCCACGTCGTTGAGCACGGCCACGGGGCATTTGAATTCGCCGCCGAGGAGCTTGCGCAAGTTGGTGTGCTTCCAGCCGAGATTGGGGGCCACGAGCATGATGCCCTTCACCGGATCGACGAGTCCTGGGCAGCCAATTCCGATGCCCTGGAGTCCGGTGCGTGGCAGGCCAGATTTCTCGATGGCTTCCTTGATGCAGGAGATGATCTTCTTCTTGCCGCGTGCTTCGCCGTCTGCGCCGTTGGTCGATTTCTTGGCGGTGGCGACGATCTTGAATTTCTCGTCGATCACACACGCGAGCATCTTGGTGCCACCAAGGTCAAAGCCCACCCAGAACTTCCTGACTCTGGGTTGCTGCGGTGCTGCTGGTTTCTTTACGGATGGTTTTTTCGCCATGCGAGCACGCTGGACTCGTTGGCGTGATGGGCAAGTGACAATCTCCAGTCGCTACGTCTTCGATGGCGCGAGCAGGGCTTCGATTCGCTCCGCCAGGGCGAAGTCAAGCGTCGTGATGCCGCCTGCGTCGTGAGTGGTGAGCGTGATGCTCACCTTTCGCCAGCCGAGGTGCAGGTCGGGGTGGTGATTCATCGCCTCGGACGCCTTTGCCACCGCCAGGGTGAAGTCCGCGCCTGCGAGATAGCTGGGGAACCGGCACTCGCGCACGAGGGCCTCGTTTTGAACTCGCCAGTGGGGCAGGGGGATGAGGTGGAGTGTAATGTCTTCGGCTGAGAGCTTGCGCGGGCGGTTCATCTTTGGATGCTGGACCACCTATGCGCTTCCGTCACCAGAAACAGGACATCTTTATCCCCGACAATCGCGACCCGCTTGCTGCTCTCGAACGCGTGACCCACCTGGGCATTGTCTCGCATCAGGATGACCTCGAAATCGCGGCCTACCATGGCATCACGGAGTGCTTCCACAGTGGCGACAAGTGGTTCGGTGGCGTGGTGGTGACCGACGGGGCCGGCAGTCCGCGCAAGGGACCGTATGCCGATTACACGGACGAGGAGATGCAGCAGGTCCGCCTCATGGAGCAGCGCAAGGCGGCCTTCGTCGGCGAATACAGCATCATGATTCAACTCGGCTACCCGAGCGAGGAGGTGAAGTTCGGCGGACGCAAGGACTGTGCCGCAGATCTTGTGACCATCCTCGAAACGACGCAGCCGGAGGTGCTCTACGTTCACAATCCCTGCGACCGGCACGACACGCATGTGGCCACCTTCCTGCGCTGCCTGGAGGCGATCCGGCAGTTGCCCAAGGACAAGCGCCCGCGCCATGTCTATGGCTGCGAAGTCTGGCGCAAACTCGACTGGCTGCTCACGGACGACAAGGTGATGCTCTGGGTGGACAAGTATCCGCACCTGCTGCGCCCGCTGCTCGGGGTGTTCGATTCGCAGATCAGCGGCGGCAAGCGCTATGACCTCGCGGAAGAGGGCCTGCGCCACGCGAACGCGACCTACTTCGACTCGCACACCACGGACAAGACCAGCCTGCTCACCTTTGCCATGGATCTGACGCCCCTCGCGATGGATGACACCATGTGCGTCGAGGAATACACCCTCGGCTACGTGCGTCGTCTGGAGGACGATGTGCGCAAGCGTGTGCGCGCTTACGCCTGACGTTGGCGACGGCGGCGCGCGACCAGTGCGGCACCCACGCTGAGCAGCAGCAGGCTGCCGGGTTCAGGCACTGGCAGGAAGTAGTTGCTCACCACATTGCTGCCCGCGCTTTGGCCTGCGTTCTGGCCCAGTTGCACAGAGCCATTGAACGATCCGCCGCCATACACTCCAGCCATGCCGGCCTCAATGGCGGCCTGCGAGAGGCTGGCCCAGTTACGATTCGAGTCGGCGAGACCGTCGCCATCGGTATCGCCGAGCAACGAGATGGCGACATCGCCGAAGTAGTTTTTCAGCACCGTGGCAGCGCTGGAGCTGAGCGCTGCGCCATCGGAGGTCAACTCCGGTGACGTGGGCGTGTCGAGCAGCGGCTCCCAGCCGAATCCAGGGATGCCAGCCAGTCCATCGCCGATGGTTGCCGCATTGCCGTCGATATCGCCATACGCGATCGCCGTGAGGGGACGCCAGAGGTCAAAGATGTATTTGGCGTCGTAGCTGGAGATCGCAGCATCGGCCAATGCCACGTTCAGGGCTGCCATCACCAGCGCCTCGCGGGCTGTGCCTGCCGAAGGTCCCAGGAGGTTTTGGGCGATTTGGTTCCACTTGCCCGCCGTGGTGATCGAGCCATAACGATCATCCCAGAAGTAAGCCGCCGCCGTCTGATCCGCTGTGCGCGTCGAGCCCAGCTTGGCACCCAGGGACATCACTTGGTTGTAGTCCGAAGCATACTGCGAGGTCGTGAGGTAGTTCAGCACCGACTGCCCATTGAAAGCATCCGGGCGATATTGGCTGCCGGAGGTCATGGCAAACGGTGTCACATTGCCCCAGCCCGGCACGAGGGGAGGATTGATGAAATTGTAGGCCGGATTGCTGTGCGGCGTGGTTGCCCAGCCGCCTAGTTGACCGCTCGGCGTGTAGGGTGTGGAAGCGGCATTCGCTGCGCCATCTGCTGAGCGCCAGTTGAGGATCTGCGTGGCCACGTCATTGCCCCAATTGATACCATCAGTCACGGATTGGCCGCTGCCGATGGTGGTCATTTGATCGTTGTAGAGCGTTGTGAACGAGCTTCCCAGTGCAGGATAGAGCGCGCTGAGGATGGTGTTGGCTGCCGCTGCGGCTGCCGCGTCCATCGAGGCACCCGTGGGGGCCGTGCCGCTGACGTGATAGGATGTGTGCCCGCCCTCAATGGCATTCACCGCATCATAGATCGCCACCTGAAGCGTCGCTAGGTTGCGGCTGGCCATCGGGGTGTTCGTGCTGCTCGACTGGATGGCGTTGAGCGCTTGATTGTTCCAGTCCAGAACGATCCCCGCCTTGGCGGAAAAAGGCGCACCACAGGTCAAAACCAGGGCGGTCAAGGTGAGGGGAAGTAAAGGTTTCATGGCAATTAATACGGAAGGTTAAACCTTCCTCACTGTATTTTCAATAAAAATCATAACATAATCAGACGTCGCGAATAACCACCATTG
>CAUJJC010000166.1 GCA_963204975.1 Verrucomicrobiota bacterium
TGAGCCCACGCCACCACCTCCAACCAACGCCTTTTCAATGTCCCCCTCCCCTTGCACTTCCAGCATCGTCGGCACCGGCAGTTATGTGCCTGAACGCGTGCTGACCAATGACGAACTGTCCAAGATCGTCGATACCTCCGATGAGTGGATCACGACGCGCACCGGCATCAAGGAACGCCGCATCGCCGCCGACAACGAAGCCACCAGCGACATGGCCACCAAGGCAGCGCTCCGTGCGCTGGAGGCGGCAAACATGAAGGCCGAGGACATCGAGCTGATCATCGTCGCCACGGTCACGCCGGACATGTTCTTCCCCTCCACCGCGTGCTTCGTGCAGAAGAAGCTGGGGGCCGCGAACGCTGTGTGCTTCGACATCTCCGCCGCGTGCTCCGGCTTCCTCTATGCCCTCCAGGTGGCCCGCAATTTCATCAATACCGGCACCCGTGGCACCGCGCTCGTGATCGGTGCCGAGAAGCTCAGCAGCCTGATCAACTGGAAGGATCGCAACACCTGCGTGCTCTTTGGCGACGCTGCCGGAGCCGTGGTGCTCAAGCGCGTCTGTGAAGGCGAGGCCGATGCTCCTGGTCGCGTGCTGTCCACCGTCATGGGCAGCGATGGCAATCTGGTGGACCTGCTCAAGGTCCCTGGCGGTGGTTCCGCATGCCCGATCACGGCAGAGAACGCCGAATCTCGTCCCAACACGATCCACATGGAAGGTCGTGAGACGTTCAAGCACGCCGTCACCCGCATGTCCCAGGCCGCCGAACAAGCCCTGGAACTCGCCGGTTTGCAAAAGTCCGACATCAACATGGTGATCCCTCACCAAGCGAACGCGCGCATTATCTCGGCCATCGCCGACCGCCTTGGCCTGCCTGAGGACAAGACCTTCATGAACTTGCAGAAGTATGGCAACACCAGCGCCGCCACCATCCCAGTGGCGCTGGACGAAGCGAATCGCGAAGGACGCATCAAGCGCGGCGACGTGCTGCTGCTTGTCGCCTTCGGGGGCGGCTTCACCTGGGCCAGCACCGTGCTTCGCTGGTGATTTGCGCAGCTTATCAGGCAGCCGCCACTTGCGTGACACCACGATAGCGAAGCAGTCTCGCCCGCTTCTCGATTAGCTCACTGGCCAATCTGAACAACGTTCGACGGTCCATGTCGAGCCGCTCGCACAGGTCGTGAATCGGCACTCGATGGTGAAGGCCGAGGAGCAGCCGGGCGTGCAGTTGCTCGCGAGGCGAGTAGTGCGTTTCGGCTGCCAGTTGCCGCAGGGAAGCGACTTCTGATGGGTCGAGGTCGATGGCGAGATTCGCCCAGCGAAGTCGCGGCGAGCGCAAGTGGTAGGGGAGATTCGGGGAGTTCATGGCAATCGGAAGCAGTAGCGGTGGTTATACGAACACATCAGCATCTTCCCTGCCAAAACATCGCGAGCTTCACCCTTCCGAGAGAATCATCACACGATCTGCGTTCTGGCGTGCTCCATGATCAAGACCTTCGCTTTTCTCGCCGCCGTCATCTCACTTCCCGTTCTCGCCCAGGACTCCTCATTGCATGAATGGCTCATTGAGGGTGAAGGATGGAAGGTGGCCGCCGAGGGCTACACCTTCACCGACGGCCTCTGCGTGGACCAAGCGGGCAACCTCTTCTTCACCGACGTCAAAGCGGGCAAGGGCATCTACAAGATCGATGTGGAAACGGGCAAGACCAGCCTCGTCATCGACGGCCTGCCGGGCATCAGCGGCCTTCAGATTGGGCCTGACGGCAAGTTTTATGCCTGTCACAACAAGGAGGGCCGCATCATACGTTTCGGCATGGACGGCAAGCCGGAAGTCCTGCTCACAGAAGTGAAGTGCAACGACCTCGTCGTCAGCGCCAGCGGGCATATTTACTTCACCGAGACGCCGACCAAACGCATCCACCTCATCACGGCCAAGGGCGAGCACCACGTCGCTGACGAAGGCAACGTCAACAAACCCAACGGCATCAGCATCAGTCCCGATCAGCGCACGCTGGCGGTCAGCGACATGGGTGGCAAGAACGTCTGGACCTGGCAGATCAAGGACGATGGCAGCCTCACGGCTGGCGCACCCTACATGACCATGGAGATGCCGCTGCTGCCTGATCAAAGCGGTGGTGCCAAGCCCGGCGAACGCCCGGCTAGTCTGCCGCTCTACGCCACCATCTCGGGCGGCGATGGCATGACCACGGAGTCCACCGGACGCTGGTTCGTCACCACCACGCTCGGCGTTCAGGTCTTCGACCCCGCAGGTCGCCATGCAGGCACGCTCGCCAAGCCAAGCCCCGAGGCGAAGGTCGTGAGCTGCGAGTTCGCAGGCAAGGATCACGACGTGCTTTTCATCGCCGCCGGAGACAAGGTCATGTCCCGCAAGCTCAAGGTGAAAGGCTTCTTCGGCAGCAAGTGATTTGCCGCCGCGCTGACGTGTGCTAAGCGCAGAGGATGGACATTTTCGACGATCTCAAGTGGCGCGGCCTGCTCAGCGATTACACGCGGTTTGCCGACAGCGACAATGCGGACAAAGCACCGCAGCTTCCTGACTTACTCGCGGGCAAGAAGGTCACGCTGTATTGCGGCTTCGATCCCACGGCAGACTCGCTACATGTGGGCAGCCTCGTGCCACTGATCGCGCTTCGCCGTTTCCAGCTCGCAGGCCATCATCCCATCGCGGTCGCGGGCGGTGCCACGGGCTCCATCGGTGACCCTTCCGGCAAAACGCAGGAGCGCCAGCTTCTCACCGGCGATCAGATCAAAGCGAACGTCGATGCCATCAAGCCGCAGCTCGCGCGCTTGCTCGACTTTGATACAGCTAGCAATCCCGCACGCCTCGTGGACAACGCGGACTGGTTTGGCCCGATCAGCTTCATCGACTTCCTACGCGATGTGGGCAAGCACTTCACCGTCAATCAAATGGTGGCCAAGGAGTCGGTGCGCGCGCGCATGGAGGATCGCGATGTGGGCATCAGCTACACCGAGTTCAGCTACATGTTGCTCCAGGCCTATGACTTCTACCATCTGGCGGAGCAGTTCGGCTGCGAACTGCAGATCGGCGGCAGCGATCAATGGGGCAATATCACGGCGGGCATCGACCTCGTGCGCAAGAAGCTACGAAAGCAGGGCTACGGCCTCACGCTGCCGCTGATCACGAAGGCCGATGGCACCAAGTTCGGCAAGACCGAGAGCGGCACCATCTGGCTCGATGCGAAGCGCACGAGCGTGTATCAGTTCTACCAGTTCTGGATCAACGTGGACGACCGCGATGTGCTGCGCTTCCTGCGCTACTTCACCTTCCTGCCGCATGATCAAATCGAAGCGCTCGACGCCGCGCACAATGCGGATCCCGGCAAGCGTGAAGCCCACCGCGCGCTGGCTCGTGAGATGACGACGCTGCTGCACGGTGAGACGGCATGCCAGGCAGCGATCCAGGCGGCGACGATCCTCTTTGGCGGCAGTGTCGAAGCCATGCAGAAGGAAACCTTTGCCATCCTCCGTGCCGAGGTGCCAACCGCGACCGTCACAGCCGAACAACTCAGTGCTGGCATTTCGATCATGGACGCGCTGGTCGCGGCCAAGCTCACCCAAAGCAAGGGCCAAGCACGCAAGGACATCGAAGGCGGCGGGGTTTACATCAACGGCGAACGCTGTGCCGACATCGGACGCACTCTGACCGCTGCGGATCTGCTGCACGGCGAGGGCATCCTGCTCCGCAAAGGCAAGCGCGCCTACGCTGTGGTTACCGTCGCTGGCTGATTCACTCTGAGCACTTGCAAGTGCCCAGGCGAGCCCTCAGCCTTCGATGGTCTTCCAACGACGCTCCCAGGCACGGGTGAGGTTTTGCACCAGCGGCTCGATGCGATCCACTTCGCGGACATCAATGCGCAGCAAGGGGATGCCCGTTGAGGCGAAAAGGGCGTTCACGAACATGTCGCGGTTCTGGCGGTCGCGCTTCTGATGGGAGTCGTCGTCCAGCTCGATAGCGAGCATGGGCGTCCAGTCATCATTCCTACAGATGATGAAATCCACATGCTTCTGGCTGATCTTGTTGAAGCCT
>CAUJJC010000167.1 GCA_963204975.1 Verrucomicrobiota bacterium
TCCGGGCGCGTGGGAGTTCCAAGCCATCGACACCGAAAGCCCCTACATGGATGAACGCCCCCTGCTCGTCGCTGGAACCCCCGAAGTCCGCGAATACCGCATGCGCTTCTGGGACAAAGGCACCCCCAACGGCGACTGGACCGACGTGGTGAAGGTCACCGTCAGCCCGTAAGGCCCTGATCTTTAGACAAGGGAATGCGGACAGAGGAATCAATTCATTCCTCTCAAACCATTCCCTTGTCCGCATTGATGCGCTTCGCTTCCCTTCGGGCAGCCTCCGGCTGTCTGTCTCGTAAAACTCGGCTCCTCTGTCGAAAAATTCAACGCTCTTTAACCATGCCTTTTGATCCAACAAAACCCGCGAACAACTCGCCCGCCTCCAGCGCCGAGATGCGCTCGCAACTCACCTCACTCAATGCCGACATCCAGCAGCGAGCGACGATCAACGATCTCAACAACGCCATCGCCAATGCCTTGGCCCAAACCAGCAACAACAGCAACGGCGTGAGCACTTTCGGCCAAGGGGCCGATGGCAGCTACAACCAGACTCAGATGCAGGATGTGCTGAACAAGGTGGATGAACTTATCAATGCGCTGAGACGGTAGATCCTCGGCACGGCGGGCGTAAAGAATCGTCCCTCACGACGATTGCTTTCTGCCATGCTGAAATGTTCCCTTCTCACCGCGCTGCTGCTGGCGGTTGTTTGCACGCTCCACTCCGCTTATGTCAGCGATCATCTATCGCCGCATCAGCGCATGATCTTGGAATCGAAGTCGCCAGCAGCGGAGGCGTATCGTTTCAGCTTTGATCTACCCGCTGGCCCGCAGTTCACCGAAGCAGAGAAGGCAGCGCAGCGTGGGCGTGGTGGCGAGGTGATGCCGATGGTGCGGAAGGCATTTGAGAGCGGCGCGGCTGAGGTGCGCATCCCGCCGGGGGATTGTCGCTTTGGGCAGGAGCGATGGGAAGGCGCGAAGGTGATCTTCCCGCTCGGCTTTGAGAACATGCAGCGCGATGCGGCACATCCTTTCGTCATCGACGCGAGCGGCGCGACGTTTTGGTTCGATCTCGATGACCAACAGATGCCGCCGGGACATCGCTGCGTGGGGTTTCGAAACTGCCGCAACATCGTGCTGCGCGGTGTGATCATTGATCGCGGCACGCGCGGCTGCATCGAGGGCCGCATCACGCGCATCGACCGCGAGGGCAATCGCTTTGAGATCCAGCCCTCGCCCGGCGTCGTGGTGCCCACGAGCTACAAGGGACACGACGAGCAGCGCTTGTTTCCTTTCAAAAGCGACGGCCGCTTCTGCGTGCCGCTCTACGACCTGCAGGCCGGTGTGCGAAAGCTGCGCTACAAGGACATCACGCCCTCCGAGGGCGGGCGTTATTGGGTGAACATGCTCGAACCGCAGCTCATGGAGCGCCTGCACGATGCGAACTGGGAGCGTGCGTATGGCGAACTCGGCGTGGTGCGTGTGGGCGACGGCCTTTCCTGCCTCTACACCGGTGCTGGAGCCATCGTGCTCGAGGATTCGGCGAACATCACCCTGCACGGCGTCAGCGTGTATGTGGCCAAAGGCGGCCCCAGCGAGAGCGGCGGCGATGGCGCACATCTTTGGAAGGATTGCTACTTCGGCCCGCGACCCGGCACCTGCCAATGGAAGGGCGCGGACGGTTTTCTTTGCCGCTCCACGCGCTACGGCGCCACGATGGATAACGTCACCATCCGACACACCGCCGATGATTTGCAGAACTTCCACGGCATCTGGGGCAAGGTGAAAGCCGTGTCCGGCAAACAACTCACGCTGGAGACGAATGCCTCACTCCGTCCCACGCTCAAGAATGCACGCGCTGGAGATCGCTTGCGCTTCATTCATCGCAAAACAGGCGTCTTTCTCGGCGAGGCAAAGCTTGTCGCGCATCGCGATTTCGAACTCACGCTCGACCATGACGCCACACCCTTTGCCGAGGCGCAGGCGGAATGGCTCGATCACGAATGCGCGGGCTGGGTGGTGCAAAACTGCCATTGGGAGGACAACTTCCAGCGCCTGCTCATCATGTCCGGCCCCGGCCTCGTGCGCGGCTGCACCTTCACCCGCATGGGGAGCAACATCAGCCTCAACACCGGCATGGGCCTTGTCGGCGGCATCCCGAGCGACATCACCATCGCGGACAACGTTTTCATCGACGTCAGCACCCGACCGCATCATCCCGCGATCGAGGCGCACGCTCACAATGCGCAAGGCGGAGCCGGCGTCCCGCCCATCGAGCGACTCCGCATCACCGGCAACACCTTCACCCGCACCGGCGGCCCCGCGATGAGCCTCATCGGCATCCAGGACTCGCTCATCGAGCGCAATCACATCGACTCACCCGTCCGCGCCTCCATCATCGCCAAGCCGAAGGAAGAAACCGACCGCCAGGCCATCATGCTGAAACAAAGCCAAGGCGTGACCGTAAGAGCCAACACGCTCAGCGATCCCGAAAACCACACGCAACCCGATGCCGTCAGCGGCAGCCGCTTGCTCGGCCTCGAAGCGACGAAGCAGATCACGCTGGATGGGGAGAAGCTCCCAGCTACGCGCTAGTGTGCCCATTACATCGACCGCAAGACTAACCGCCCCATGAAGCCCACTCTCCTGTCCCTCGCCGTCCTCCTGCTCACTCAGTGGGTTGTTTTCATGCCAACGGAAGCCTCGGCGGCGGACGAACCTTTGCCGGTTTTCCTCTGCGTGGGTGGCAGCAACATGAGTGGTGGGCGCTCGAAGGTGGAGGAGTTGCCGAAGGAGCTGAAGGGCGCGCAGGCGAAGGCGTTGTTCTTTGATGGGACGCAGTGGCTGCCGTTGTCGGCGGAGAAGATGAACAAGCGAGGCTTTGGCTCCGAGGTGTCTTTTGCCGCGAGCATGAGCCAGAAGCTCGGGCGCACGATCGGCATCATCAAGCATTCGTCGCATGGCACGAGCCTCGACACCGTGTGGTCGCCAGCGACCCCGGATTCGCTCTACTGGGAGTTCATTCGCAAAGTGGAGGCGGCCCGCAAGGCGCGGCCGATCACGATCGTCGGTGTGATCATGGTGCAAGGCTCGGGCGACTCGAAGGACCAAAAGAAAGCCGAGGCCTATGCCGCGAATCTTCAGGCCTGGATTCAGGCAGCACGAAAGGACCTGCAAACGCCGAACCTGCTCTTCGTGTGCAGTCGCCTGCGTGCGGGGCAGCCGAAGGAGAAGTTCCCCTTCGCCAATCTGGTGCGTCAGGCACAGGAAAAAGGCTCCGAGTTCGTGGATTGCGATGCGCTCGAAGTCTGCGACGACGAAGTCCACTTCACCGCGAAGGGCCAAATCGACCTCGGGTGGCTCTTCGCGGACAAATTGCATGCGATAATGAGCAAGGCCGAGGGGCAGCGTTGATCCGATCTTCCGATGAAACGACTTCTCCTCTTTCTCGCCTTCGCCTCCGCTGCTTCGGCGGACTCGTTTCCTGTGCACATCGAAGTCGATGCCGCTCAGTCCATCGGGCCGCTGAAGCCGATCTGGCGTTTCTTTGGCGCGGATGAGCCGAACTACGCCTACATGCCGCATGGTTGCGAGTTGCTGGAGGAACTCGGCGAACTGAAGAAGGGCGAGGTTTTCTTCCGCACGCATAGTTTGCTCAGCACGGGCAAAGGCGAGCACGGGCTGAAGTGGGGCTCGACGAATGCCTACACAGAGGATGCGACGGGAAAGCCGGTCTATGATTGGAGCATCGTGGACCGCATCTTTGACACGTATCGCGAGCAGGGCGTGAGGCCGTATGTGCAGATCGGTTTCATGCCGCAGGCGCTCTCGGTGAAACCGGAGCCGTATCGGCATCGCTTCCCGGATGCGAAGTATGAGGAGCTGTTTGGCGGCTGGGCGTATCCGCCGAAGGACTTCGCGAAGTGGGAGGAACTCGTTTTCCAATGGGCCAAGCACTGCGCCGAACGCTACGGCAGCGACGAGGTGCTGCGCTGGTATTGGCAGACGTGGAACGAGCCCAACATCGACTACT